>JALRGB010000252.1 GCA_023253575.1 Verrucomicrobiales bacterium | reverse complement strand
CCCATCGACAAGCCGGATTAATTCTCCGGTATTGGAAAGGTTTCCCGTAAATGTGCCGACCACATTGATACCAGCAGCCCCATGCCGCATCGTGAAGGCCGCCGCGTTTTCGCAGATAACTGCGCGCGCGCCCGGAGCCAGCGACCGCCGGCCCGCCGGAACTACCGCCCAGTCGAAAACAACGCCGTTGGTAAATCGACAACCGGTCAGATCGACCTCCGAATCGCCGATGTTCATGATTTCGATAAACTCGAAATCGTTGGAAGAATTAAAGCCGGCCGCCACCTCAGCCGGAGTGGGATCGAGCGGGTGATAATGGATTTCTGAGACCACAATATTGGCGGCACTGGCGGGCACGACGTTGACCAAAAACGCGGCCTCGGTGAGCGGTGACCAAGTATTGATGGTGCCATCGAAAACACGCGCCTTCAGGGTGGTGGTCGACGTCAAGGCCGGCAACGGCTGCGCCGGTGGTTCATCGGTCACCGCGAGCGAGTCAATTTCGAGCCGCGGCTGGAGCAGGAAATCGGCACTGGCCGTGGTGGCTGTATTGAGCCCGTGAAACGCCAGCATATTGGTACCCGGAACAAGCAGCCCTTTGATAGTGGCCAGGCTAGGCAGGCCGCTGATCGGAGACAAAGTAATCGCATTGGCGTCGGTGCGGCTATTGCTTGTAGCCGAATTCCAGAGCGGCACGGCCGGCACTGATCCGGCGCCTTCGCGCTTCAACGGCGTCCCGTTTAGATACACAATGAAGCCGTCGTCAAAGCGCGCCGAGAGCCGGAAAGCGTTGAGTTCATCAATCTGCTTTTGATTGACCGTAAAAGGAATACGCAAATACAACCCCGTGTTCGCGATCACTCCGCCGGGAAACATTTCCGCAGCGACATTGGTCGCAATAAATGGCGCAAAAGCGCCAGCCGTCGGCGTTTTAAACCCAAGACCCAGAGCCTTGCCCTTCTGCCAGTTCACGTCATTGGGCGGCGCCGCCACTCCTGTCCAGTCCGCCTCCCGCAGCGTGCTCCCGCCGTTGGCCACACTGGGTACCAAGTAGTCGCCAGATCCCGACTCGGAAACCGCCACGGCCGTGGTCAGCACGGCATTCAGTCCGCCCAGTGATAACGTTCCAGTCGCCGGCCTGCCTCCATCCGGCGGCCGCGGGTCCACCCCGTTGGTCGAATAATACATGACCCCATAGACATTGGGATTGCTGGCCTGGACCTGAAACCCACTGGCCACGGTGCCCCCATATTGATTCAATACCGGTGGCTTCAAGTTTCGCACCGTCCGGTTGAAGGACATGCTCTGGTCATCCATCCACACCAGGCGTCGGGTCAGCCACGCCTTGACGTGCGTCACTTCGCTATTCGCCTGCGCCACTTGAGTCGACGTCGTGGCCGATGTGATAGTGGTCCAATCAAAGGGAGTGGCCGGATTCCAACGCGTGCGCAAGTTGAAGCCACCCGCGTTGGGCCAGTCGTACACACCCAATCGCTTCCATCGCAAATGATGTCGACCCGCCGGATTCTCCACCGACGGCGTGCCCGCCGGCCAAGCGCCCGTGCCATTGGTCACTACCGAAAACGGCTGGCCATCACTCAAAACGTTGACCATCGAATCAATGCGAGCCATCAACTTGGAAGTCGATAAAATCGTCCGACGCAGCTGCCAGTAACGGTCCCAATACTTGCGCGTGAATTCAGGGTCCTCAAAAAGCCGCTTATACCAAGGATAACTGACCGTGTCATACACCTCGCTCAAACCGAAATACCATCCCAGCGGATTAAAACCTGTGTAATAGTCAGCGTTGCCAAGCGACAAATTATAGTCCCAAATCGGCAAAGCACGCACTTTGCCACCACGCGGTTTCGTCCAATAAGTACTCAGCCGATAACCGTCGATCTGCTTGCAAACTTCAACCCAGATATGGTTGTCAATGAAACTATCGACATCGATGAATTTCGCATACCCATTGACCGGATCAGCAAAGTTGGCGCTGTTGAGCGCGGCCTCAAACCGGTTCATATAGCCCCGGATGTAGGCCGTCTGATTGGCGGTCGGTGACTGCGGCTCTCGAATCTGCAGCCCCTGCCCCGATGTCGTCGTAAACGGGTTTTCTTGAGGATCCTTGTCCTTGCGAAAAATGTAGCCGCCGCTGATGGAGGCCAGATCATCGACCGCTGGATTATTGGTGAGAACATTGTCGCACGGCCGGATCTCATCAATGTCGACCCGGTCTTTATGTCGTTTGATCCGTTCCGTGAGAATGTAGATGCCGCGATAGTCGCTGGCTCTCAAGGCACCGCTGTCTTGCTGGCGGAAAAAAACTTCCACGTACCGCTCCCGCATCGCACTGCCCTCACCGTTCAGTTCATACATCGTGTCAAATGGCAGCTTGTTCCGAAGCAGCGACTTGTCGTTGTAATTGGAAATGAGCGCCCAGTCAGAATCCGGACTGAGCCCAAGAATCGATTCATCTTTGTCACCTTCATAGTTGTCCCACAACTCCCAGGAATACGGTTTTTGGTCAAATCCCGACGACGTCTCACCTCGCACGTGCACGCCGCCACGGCCTTGGTAATCAACCGCCCCGGTGATATGAGTACGGTTTCCCGCCGCCGCATCAGGAGCCAGCGTCATACCGTAACAGTAAGAAAACGAACGCGCTCCTGGATTTCCGCCGGCCGTATCGATGGGTTTTCCAAAGCTATTGAAGACGATAATGGGCAGATTTGAAGAGAACGCCTGACCGGTGCCGCGATAATTTGTCAGGCTGGCATCGAGCGGAATGAACGTGCGACTGCTGATTTTGCCGGGCAGGCGACCGGGCGCAAAAACGGCGGCCCGGATGTTGACTGATGCATTCAAGGTCCCGGGGGTCGCGGGATCATTCAGCGTGATCCCGGCGGTCGGCCAGACCGGCGATCCCGCGTGGGGTCGCGTGTTGTCCAGCGTATACCGAACCACCGCGCCCGCTTCAGCGGGGACCGCGACCGTGAGCGCCGCAGGCCCAGAGAGCAATCCGCCGCTGCGGGAAAACGCCACTTCCTCCAGCGATGGCGGCCCCGAAGCTTGCACACCCGTATTCTTTAACCCCGGGCTCGGGGTCTCAAAGTACCCTTGAACAAGGGTCGGACGCAACACGCCAAAAGAAACGTCCGCCGCCTGCCATCCATAGGCGTAGCGGCTGGCCGCGGTGACCCCGTCCGGTTTGATCAAAGCCAAATGCCCGCCCGCCTTCTGGAGCGCAAAATTCGCATGGTAGTTCGGCGCCACTGATCGGTTTTTGCCGTCCGCCCAGACCACCGTGTACGCATACGGAGGCAAGTTGACGGACGGCAACGCCCACTTGCGCGGTACCGCCGGATCATCAGTCAATGACCACCCAGCCAACGAAGTCGCTACACTCTGGCCATTGTAAATTTCCACCCACGCGCCGGAATCACAGTCTTCATCCTCCCGCGTATCCTCGTTGTCCGCCATGAATTCAGTAATCACCGGCCCGCCCGTCTCCAATGGCGCCGATGGCACCGTGCTAATCCGCACATCATCCACAAATACCCCCTCACTCAACGCAGCCGACGTCCGCGCCGTAAAACCAAAACGATGCCCCACCGCAGACGAAAATCCAGGCGTCGGAATGCCCGTCATCAAAACCTGCCCCGCATACGACACTTCAACCCCATCAAAAATGCTCCACTTGATCACCACCGGATGAAAAGCCCCGTCAAAAAAGAAATTAGGCACTCCATTGAACAGTGTTCCCGACGGATTGAGCGCACCGGCTAAGACCGTCCGCACGTTCACCTCGCCAGCCTTCAGACGAACATAGGGCCCGTCCACCGCATCAGCCGTGTCCCAGCCGACCGTGAGGCCGTTGGTCATCGCATACCCTTCCTCACCCCGCCCATTATTCGAAGGCAAGGCCCCAAAACTCATCGCAAAGCCTTCGCCCGGCGCTACCGCCGGCAACGCCTTGTCAAAACGAAGCTGAAAACTCACCGTAAATTCTGTAATCTCCTTGCCCGCATCAAGCACCGGCAACTTGTACGACCCCGTCGACGCCCCCGCCCCGTCCGCACTCAGCCGCAAGGCGCCACCCTGCACCGACACCGTGCCCGTCGGCGTACCGCCCAATACACTGGAGTCACCTAAAACCGTCGTGCCATCAGCCGCCGTGAACGCCTGCCCATACTCCCCAGCCCCAATCAACCCCACACCCATGAAAAAATTGGCAGCTACCGCCGCCACACCAACAATCCATGGCGCCCGTAGCCGCCGAAAAAATGTGCTTTGCAACATATCGAAAAAATAGGGTTTTCCCAGAATAGGGGATCCTCGCTCCAAGCAAAGACAAAACCGCGCTTTTTCGAGGCACTCTCACCTCTTCAACCCGCCACCCCAACCACCTCGCCCTAGCACTGGCCCCGTTTTGTCTCCATACGGATGCCCGTAACTTTTATCTTTGATTTTTTCTTCCCACGATGTAATGGCGAGTGTGGAATAGTACATCAAGCTGAGGCAGAATCGTCGTGCTTTCGCCCTCGGGCAGATCACATTTCTTCTGCCAGCTGGCCTACTTATTTTATGAAATTTCTCACTCGGCTGCCCGGCTTTCCCCGGTGGATTTATGTATTGGTTTTAGCGTGGAGCGGCCTGATCTCAGGTCCCAGCGGGGCAGTTTTGGGGGCCTCATCGCCAACTGAGTCCCCCACAGACAACACTGCCTCCCCTGATAACGCCCGCTCGTTCGCTACCAACGCGCTCGGAACTCGCGATAGCGCAGAAATTACAATTCAAAAAGTCGACATTTCCACCGAGTTTTCTTTGATTCCCGCCGGCATTTTTGCCATGGGTGATGCCTTGGATGGGGAGGCCGATACGCCCGTCCGTCAGGTCACGGTCAGTGCGTTTTACATGGCCAAACACGAAACGACGCAAGCGCTGTGGGAGGAGGTCAGGGCTTGGGGACTGTCGAACGGGTATACCGACCTCCCAGTCGGTGGGGGCATCGGACCCCATCATCCGGTCCAAGAAGTCAGCTGGTTTGACGCCATTAAATGGTGCAATGCCCGGAGCGAGAAGGACGGACTCACGCCCTGCTACACCGCAAATGACGGCCCGATGAGAACGGGGCAAAGAAAAGTCGCCATGGACGTCACCGCTGATGGTTACCGCCTGCCAACAGAAGCAGAATGGGAGAAGGCCGCGCGCGGAGGACTGAGCGGCCATCGGTTCCCATGGGGTGATACCATCACCCACATCCAAGCGAATTATTGGAGCGAGGACACATACGCCTACGACACCAGCCTGACACGCGAGCACCATCACACCCATGCCTCAGTCGGAAAAAAGTGGCCCTTCACATCGCCGGTCGGGGTTTTTGCGGCCAATGACTTTGGACTGTACGACATGGCCGGAAACGTATGGGAGTGGTGCTGGGACTGGAATGGGGCATACGCATCCGGACCGCAGATCGATCCCAAAGGACCCGCTTCAGGCACGCACCGAACGAGGCGGGGCGGTTGTTGGCACCATCCTGCCGACACCGTCCGCATCGCGCACCGACAGCACGTCCTCCCAGACTATGGGGACAATACGATTGGCTTCCGCGTCGTCATGTTGGCCGATGACTCTGCCAGCACAGCGCCGATCGTGAGGACCGGAACAGCCGTGGCCGGCGAAGGAGTGGGGACATTTACAGTCAATGGAGTAGTCACTTCGGATGGTGGATCGCCGGTCACAGCGCGCGGGGTGATCTATGGCCTGACGCCGGAAACAACCATGGCCAACGCAATGACCTCACCCGCTGGAGCCGGAAGCGGGGCCTTTTCTAGCGCCCTCACCGACTTAGCACTGGACGTCACTTATTACGCTCGCGCTTATGCCACCAACGCGATCGGCACCCGCTTCGGTGCCGAGATCACATTTAAAACGGCTAAGACTCCCACCGGGTTTTGTTTGATTTCAGAAGGAGCGTTTGCCATGGGCGACCCCTTGGATGGCTTGGCCAACGCGCCAGTCCGTCAGATCACACTCAACGCTTTTTACCTGGCCCAGCACGAGACCACGAAGGCGTTGTGGGACTCGGTTCGGGAGTGGGGAGCGTCCAATGGGTATACCGATTTACCAGATGGCAGTGGCAAATCCGCCGATCATCCAGTACAGAATGTCACGTGGTTCGATGTCATCAAATGGTGCAATGCCCGTAGCGAAAAAGATCAACTGGAGCCCTGTTACACGGTGGATAATCGTCCATTTCGCACCGGAAGCACCGTCCCAGCCGTCAATTGGGCGGCTCATGGATACCGCCTCCCAACAGAGGCCGAGTGGGAAAAGGCCGCGCGCGGAGGTCTGAGCGGGAAACGATTCCACTGGGGAGATACCATCAATCACAACCAAGCAAATTACGGAAGCGAAAGTGCATATGTCTACGACATCAGCCCGACGCGCGGATCCCATCCGACTTATACCGTCGGGGACCACCCCTACACGTCGCCCGTCGGGAGTTTTGCCGCGAATGGCTATGGGTTGTACGACACAGCCGGGAATGTATGGGAGTGGTGCTGGGACTGGTATGGAGCCTATGCGCCCGGACCACAACACAATCCCAAGGGAGCCACATCGGGCCCGTATCGGGTAACGAGAGGCGGAAGTTGGTACGACGCCGCACGCCACAGCCGCGCCGCCGCCCGCGGCCGCATCAATCCAGTCAACCAAGACAACGATCTCGGATTCCGCGTACTCCGTCTCTTAGTCCCCTGACAGTCGGCTTCGCGGAGCGCGAAAAATGGAACAAAAGCCGGCAAGAAGAAGGCCCGCCCAACCCTAACCCCAACCCCAAACGGGCGACAGTCACTCACCCAGGGCCAACCACCCTCGGGTCGGAGGCCCCTTCCCTGGAGCCCTGATGGGGTAGCCTACGCGTTATCCCGTCCTTTCAGAACTCGGAATCTTTTGGAGCTCACCTCTTAAAAGTACTTCGACTCATTCATCCTCAGAGACTCGGCAAACTGCGTGATTCTGCGCAAACCCTCAGACTCTGCGGACAAAGCACTTTTGTACTCTGAGGACACTTTATCGCCGAAAGCCTGCCTCTCCACCAGGACAATGGTAATGGCAATTGTCCTCCCTTTGTGGCGAGGTTGCAAGCTCTCGGCAGAAGTGGGAGGGCTGATCAGGTTTTTTCTGGGTGGAGCGAGGCACTCCCTCCCCTTGTTTACCATTTAGGACATGTTACGTGTAAAAGTTATCGAGTTAGTAACTCACTACCAATGCTGTCGTACGTCTTCCGGCGATTCCGTTTGTAGGGCACTCTACACTTTTTTTAAAATCCGTGGATTTGCCGCTTCGTGTAAGAAAACACTTGTTCTGATTCTAATCATCATTTGACACAAATAAAAAAATTTGAGCACGGATGCTAAAGTCGAAACTACCTCAACCTTGCGATTTCCATGAAAATAAACACTAAACAACAGGCGATCTACCATTCCGCTAATGGACTGCTTTCAATAATTTTATTATCGATGATTGCATTTACCTCTGAGGCGCTGGCAGCTGTGGATGAGCGATTCGGGGTTACAGCTCAACACGGGGATGGCGGGTTGGGTGCACGTGAACTGGGAATGTCTTGGTATCGCGACTATAATGCGTCCTATAACTTTCTGCCGCCATCCGGAATGAAAAAAATGTGGACCGTTGGAAAACTCGATGCGCGCAAAGATCTCGAAGCTCTCGGATTGGCTCAGATTGAAACCGCTGGAGCCTTCGGCAATTTCGGACTGGCGTGGCCATTTCTCGATTTTGCCAGTCTCGATCCTGCTCAGCTCGAAACCACCGGTGATGTTGGTACCTTTCTGTCTTTGCTGGGGCAAATAAATTTTGGAGGGCTGGTCGGAATTGTGTGGGATGATAATAAAGCTGATCTTGAGGCAGTTGTCAGACAAAAAGTCGTAGCAGCCGCCAATGGAGCGTCCGAGTATGGACTGAATCTTTCCGTGACAACCCTTAATCTACCAACATCTCTCGGGATATCTGCACCACTACTCAAAAAAACTGTCACTGGTTTGCAATTAACATCTTCCGCCAGCGGTACCACTCTTTGGAGATTGGATGGATCCAGTCCAAAGTCCAGAGCTGAGGGAACAACAAATGTCACAATTTCCTTCGCGATTGACCTAGAGAAAGATGATATTGGTCCATTTTTTATCATTAAAGCTGTTCCAAATGTCAATACGACAGTGACAAGAGCATGGGTGGACGTCGTCATTGACTTGCCTTGGCCATTTTCAGATTATATAGTAAATATTCCCATTACGAGTTTTGTGCAGACGGCATGCAGTCTGTCACTCGATCCGGCAGTAAAGAACGAGCTATTGCAAGAACTGAGAGTTGCCGACTTTGATGAGGACGGACAGCCGGACTTGGGCCGCCGGTATTATCTGAGGGATTATTTTGGTGGTGGTGAGGTGCCGAATCAGGACGAAGTCTTAGCACGGATCTTTGAAGCGGAGAAACCGCTGATCAGGAGTGTCATCAACCGCGGATTTGTCGGCCAACACTGGGAGGTCGCGAATGAACCAAATATTTTTCCATACATCAGCCCGGAAAAGTATGCGGCTTACTACGAAAAATTCTATCGTTATATAAAAAGCATTGATCCAACTGCGAAGATATTGAACGGTGGTTTGTTCACAAGCGAATTGATACAGGGCCCGGATGCCATATTCTTTGATTTAATCGAGAAAAATTATGGTTTCAGCCTTTCAGGCTATGGCTTTGAATCCGTCATTTTAGGGATTGTCACGAAATATGGAACTCTGGAGTGGTACTCACAATTTATCGTCAGTCTCCCTGAAGATATCCGTGTCGATGTGGCAAACATTCACCTGTATCCAGCTGCCCCCGTCTTCAATCCTCTCGGCAGCGTAATTAATGAAATCGACTGGCCACTCATTAAAGCGAATATCGAATTCACCGCTCGTTCAATACAGGAGTGGGGCAAAGCCCGTGAAGTTTGGGTGACAGAAGTGGGAAACATTGATGACCGGAGATCAGAGGCTTTTGCAGCGGAGCTGACCGGATTCCTAAGCGACTATCTTGTGCGTAATGAGGCTGGCATCAGCAAATGGTTCTGGTTTAGAAGCGCACCTGATTTTAATTATTATGGATTCTCTCCGCCTACGGAATTATTCGAGCGAGTTCCCGGTTCTTACCCCATCGAATGGATCAGTTTAAACGCATTACCAATATCAGAATTTAAAAAATATTTCCGACTTTCGCCGGTTGGAAAAGCTTATTCTAAGCATTATGTGTCCGCATTATGCGATGTGGACAAGAGCCATGTGGTCGACATCAACGACATGAAATTCATCCTTCAGCAAGTGCGTCTGAAGTCGACGAATCTCGCTTATGATTTAAACAATGACGGCGTCGTCAGCATCGCCGACTCGCGATTTGTTGCAGCAAACTTTACCTACCCCGGCGGTTCTCCATGGCGCCCACGCTGAATTGAAAATCCGTAGAATTTATGCAAAAATTATGAATAATTACATTATTTACAATCAATATATTTAAGTATGAATATACAAAAAATCGCCGCTTACGGATTCAACCAAAATCTGAAGACCACAAAATTAACTGTGCTGTTGGCCGCTTTATCGGTATTTTTCCTACCGCCGCGGGCTGGAGCGATTCCCATCATCTCGTTTGAACCCGAGGCGTTATACACCCGTAACGTTTCCGACCCTATTGTAGTCAAGCTTAATGTAAGCGGACTGGGGGGGCTGGATGGCGGCTATCTTGGAGCATGGTTGATTGAATTCGAGTTCAATCCGCTGGTCATGACGATCGGCGATGGGGTTCTCTTTGGGAATGGCTTGAATGACGGCGTCCCAGATAACTCCACTCAATTCGTAGATTTCTCAGGTGCTGCGGCGGGCAGGCTTCACCTCGACGAAATTTCCCTACTTGATCCTTTGGTGCTGGCATCTTCGCAGGGTGATTCGTTCACTCTGGCCACCTTCAATTTTACTGGATATTCCGTCGGCTATTCAGGACTGAAGCTAACCACCATCGACCTGAGCGATGAATTCGGTAATGTGATGCCGTTTCAGTATCGAAATGGTTTAGTCGGAGTGGGGCTACCCGAGGGCGGCGGCACCCTTGGATTGCTGGCCTGCTCGATTTTCTCCGTATTTTTACTCGGGATTTTCTCCCAACGGAGTCGTGTATTTCCCGGCGAAAGGAGTGCATGAGTCATGCGCGCCCTTCAGGCGCAGGGTCGGCGCCCTTCTGCCTGCCCCCTTTTGAGGCTCAATGTTGTCTGCTTGACTGCACACCAACAGCTAGCCTCTCATGAGGCGGCTGACTACCAAGCCAATCATCTTGCCTCAGCGAATCGTGCGATGAGGTGTGCGTTCACTGTCACCTCCTGAGTTTTTTTACCCATTCCACCCGATTTGGGCAAGACTTTGGTTCAGGACCGCCACCGTAGGCATAGATCCGGCGGCGGCCTCAGGGTGAGGTCGATTGCCGATACCTCAACCATTCACCGCAAGCGTGTTGCTTCTGCAGAGTTCATCGGATTCCGGTTCGGAAATGTTGGAGAAAATCCCCTTCAGCTTCAGCAACGAGTATTTGATGACTTCACTTCACGCCTTCTTTTTCGGCGAACACATCGGCCACGTCACTGATGTGCAGAACCAAGTGCGCCATCTCATGGAACAGGATCAACCAGAACTGGTAGACTTTCCGGTATTTGAGGCTTTCGATGATGGCCGCTTTCTCGGAAGTCCGGAGGCGTCTGCAACCGCGGCAGGCCCACTGTTTCAAACACTTGAGTTAATGCCCTTTCTTCAAAGAACGTCAAAAAGCGCTCGCGCGCTGGGAACGCTGAGCCCCAGCCCGGCGCGAATTCGACAAGGTGTCGAGCGGTTGCCGGCGGACGGAATTGTCGCTTCTTCATGGGTATTTCATTCACTCGCCGAGCTGGGGTTCAGCGTTCCCGGGCTGGGGCATGGCGCTTATGTGGGGGTATCTGTGCTTAAAAACCCCTCATTTTCGTGCTATTTGGTTCGTCTTGCCTCCCCTCCGTTTATTCCTTGCCAATCCGGTAACCAGCTGATTTTCAGCGATTAAATCTGGTGGAGATTAGGAGATTCGAACTCCTGACCTTCTCATTGCGAACGAGACGCTCTACCAACTGAGCTAAACCCCCCTGATGTCGACACTATGGAGATAGTGGTGATGCATCATAACCAGCGAGTGCGCGGCTTGCAAGTGTGGCGATGCAGATTTCGCAGGCATCGTCAATTTTTTGCTGAACGGGTCGGTTTTTTTCACTGACTCACAGGCGGGCGGGTCGGGTGTGGGTTTTTCGGTGCGAGAGCGGATCACCCTCTGGGGTGAAATTTTTTATGGACCGAGTGGAGTCGTTGTTGATCGACGTGGGTATAGATCTGCGTGGTGGCGATATCGGCATGGCCGAGCAATTCTTGAATGACGCGCAGGTCGGCGCCACCGCCGAGCAGGTGGGTAGCGAAGCTGTGGCGCAGGAGGTGGGGGTACAGGCTGATCGACAATCCGGCGGCAGCGGCCCGGTCTTTGACGATTTGCCACGCGCGCTGGGTGGTCAAACCGCGACCGTGAACGCCGATAAAGACGTGGCCTCCGGTTTTGGGAGTGACGAGGCGGGGTCTGCCGTGCGTGAGGTAATCGCCCAGCGCCGTGCGGGCGGCCGCGCCGACGGGAACGACCCTCGTTTTATTACCTTTGCCGGTGACCCGGATGAATCCTTCCTCCAGATTCAAGCTGTCGAGCCGGGCTCCGACCAATTCCGCAGCGCGCAGCCCGCTGGCGTACAACAACTCCAGCATGGCACGATCGCGGTGATCGAGCGGCTGGGTGCCGGTCAGGGAGGACAGCAATTGTTCCACGGCCGCCACGGCCATGGTTTCGGGCAAGTGGGGCACGGCTCGG
>JALRGB010000518.1 GCA_023253575.1 Verrucomicrobiales bacterium | reverse complement strand
CGATCTGCTGGCCCATCGCCTTGCGAGCTTCCTCAAAACTCGCCATCGCCTCTTCATGCTGGCGGTGCGATTTGTTTTGCCACCATGAAACGAGGGGCAGATTCAAACTGAGCAAAGCTGTCAGCTCGTCTTGATCGCGATACCCATCCGAACTCGTGCGACCGAATCCCACCCGCAGGTCATTGATCCACGGCAGCCGCTGCGCCTTGACTTCACGCAGCCGCGCCCGCTCAACATCCCCACGAGCCTGCATCTCACTCAGATCTGGGCGGTGCGCCCGAGCCAGTTCCACGAGGGAAGCCACGTCAAGCTGCTCCCCAGAAATCTTACGCACCCGCAAGGCGTTGGTCAGCACAATGCGGCCCGGGTCGGCCAGACCGCACAGCACCCCCAGCTCCTCCCGCACCAAGGCCATTTCACGCCCGGAATCGAAAACTTCCTCGCGGGCTTTGCTGATCTCAAGGCGGGCCTTCGGCAGGTCCGAGGGATCATACAACCCGCGAATGCCGCTCGTCGCCGCCACCGCGGACAGGCGGCCGGCCTCTTCTTCAATCACCTTGAGATTCTCCTCCTGCAGGTCAACCAGCTGCTGGTTGGCCTGATGCCAGGCATAGCGGAATTGCAGCTCGTCATAACGGCGACCGACGTCAAAAACCAGATCGCGCACTTCGCTGCGCAAGCGGGTATTCGAAAGGGTCGCTTCGGCCCGCGCCCGCGCCGCCCGCGCCTTCACCTCCCAGGGATTCGGAATAAAAAGCCGGGCCTGCACCACAAACGTTTCATCCCCATAGACATCATTCGGGTGCGAACGATACTCGCGACTGCGGCTCAGCACGCGCCGCCGCGAATACTCAGATCCCGCACGGTTTTCACTCGCAAACCCCGGCCCTTGCCGATTCTGTCGACTCTGGTCCTGCCGCTTCTCCACTTCATACGTCGTCCGCTCAATAATGTCTTCGTATTTTCCCGGAGTAATCTTCTGGACAGTCTCCGTCGTCATCTGACCGCTCCGAGTCAGCTGCTCCCGCTGCTGGGTCGTCCCCGAAATAATGCCGGCCAGATCCCCAGACCCGTCGTTTTCGGTAAAAGCCGTGTTCGAAATCGAATCAATCGTCCCCGTCTCCGTGGTGTTAATCGACCTCGTCTCTTCATACTCGCGACTGAGATCCGACTCAAATTCATGATCAAAGCCGATCCTCAGCTCGGGATCGCGCCAGTCGTACGCCGCCGCCTCCGCCTGCAAGTAAAAGGCCACCTCGCCACGGAATCGCCAAAAATCCGGATGCCCTTGAATGGCCAGCTGAATTAAATCATGACGCTCCAAAGGACCGTCCGCCGGCGCCGACGGCACCGCCGCCAACGCTGGCTTGGCGAGGGCCGCGGCCGCTGCGCCGTCCGCCGGATCGGCCGGTGCCGGCACTACGACCGGCGACGCAGCTGGCGACGCAGCTGATGCCGGTGTCGATGCGGGTGCTGCCGGTACGGCGGCCACTCGCGGCTTGCGCGGTGTCGGAGGGGACGTGCGAAGCG
>JALRGB010000500.1 GCA_023253575.1 Verrucomicrobiales bacterium | reverse complement strand
CTAATTTTTGCGATTATTACGATTATATTAAATTTCTTGTTGTCATATTTTATAATTATCAGAATATCCAGCCCATTACGTTTTTTGTTTTTGCTGGCATGTTCACTTTTTCCCCTTGTTTTCTGATCTTGAGGCCCGGCCGCGGGTGGCGCTGCGGGTCGATAGCGGTCTGTCTGGCGGCTCTGCTGGGGGCGGGATCTCTGTGGAGTCAGGAGGTTTTGCAATCTTCACCGGCGTATGAGGAGGTGGCGGGGCGGTTGCGGAGCGGCAAGGAGCAGCATTATTCTTTCACCCGGGCGCTGCTTCGCGATGTGTTGCGGTTTTTGGCGGAGGATGCCGGGATCAACTACATGGCATTGCCTGAGCAGGAAGGCGACAAGGACACGTTGATCACGCTCAACATGGTGACCAGTCCGTTTATTGCTTTGGAGACGGTGGCCAACACGTATGGAGTGGCCTTGCTGCTCGACAATGGCATCTGGCACATGCGGCCGCTGGACGACAAGCAGCTGATTGGTCGGACGTATCATTTGAAGTACAGTTCTCAGGAGCAGGTGACGACTGTTTCCAGCAGTTCGGGTGACGCGTTTGGCCCGATCGGTCGGGAGGCGTTTTCGTCCAATTTGAATGGCGGGGGTGCCGGGGGCGGCATGGCGGGGGGCGGTTTAAATGCGGGAGCAAGCGGCGGCAGCCAGCAAGGCATCAACCTGCAAGGTGGGGCCATCTCTCATCTCGCCGCCAATGCTGACCAACTCGTCAATGATGTGGAAAAAATCCTCGGTATCCCAACGCGAGGGTTTGAGGCGCTGGGCAGCCGTGAGGCGGTGACGGTGGATGATTTTGGCAAAGACCCGATGCGCACTCCGCAGCGACTCTACAACACAGCGGAGGAACAAGGCGACTCAAGCGTCCCACTGGATGAAAAGGCCGCCGTTTTCTGGAACAGCGACACCAACAACCTCTTTATTGTCGGCACCCGCCAGCAACACCAACTCGTGGAACAATACCTGGCCGGGGTCGACCGCCCGCAGCCATTGATCGCCGTCGAAGTCAAATTCTTCGAAACCACCTCCGATCCGCGCAAACAATTCGGGATTGATTGGTCGCAAACGTTGGATGGCGGGCTGCCCGTGAATTTCCAGCCGGTCACGCCCGAGGGCGTGGACGCCCCGGCCGCCCCGGGAGCATTCTCAGCTTTTGTCGACTGGAATGACCCGTCCCAAAGCCTCTACCCGCAAGGAGCTATTCTATCATCGCGCTCGGCCTCGGTCAAAATTCAAGCCTTGCTGGCCGACCGCCAGACGACGAGCACCAGCTATCCGCGGGTCCTGACCCGCAACAATCGTGAGGTCGTCATCCGCAACGTCGTCAACAAACCAGTCCTAGCCGCCAGCTCGTCCACGACTCCCGGTGTCGGCGGCACCACCACAGCCTCCATCCAGTACCTCCCCATCGGCACCACCATCAACATCCTCCCCAAGGTCAAGTCCGATGGCACCGTGGAAATGACCGTCAGCCTGCAGTTGTCTAATATCATTGGCAGTGAAATCATCGGCGGTAACCCCTACCCCGTCGCCAGCTCGCGTTTGTACACCGCACCACTCAAAGTGGAATCCGGCTATACCGTAGCTATCGCCGGTCTCGACGAAGCCTTCGATTCCAAATCCGGCACCGGAGTGCCCGGCCTCAGCAAGATCCCGCTCATTGGCAACGCCTTCAAAAACACCCAGCGGGAACGGTCAAAAAAATCCCTCCTAATGTTCATCACCCCGACCGTGCTCGATTCACATACCGCCGGCGTCAGCGAGAATCCGGCCTCGACCCTGCCCGTGCGACGCGAAGACCCGGCCATCCCCGCTCCTCAAATTTATGCCGACGGCACTCTCGTCGGCGGCGTGGCCAAACTGCCCCAAGCCATTCAATGGACCGACCGCCAACAAAGGTTGATCAGTCGCCTGATTGCTGAACAACGGGGATCCGCTACCACCCCGCAGGACATCGCCGTTCTCCGGCGCGTCGTCACCACCCTGCAACATTACATCGAAAACATGGAAAGGGCCCAGCCGAAACTGGCGGCTTCGCTGGCCGGCCACCGAAACGCCCTGGCCACCGTCAAAACGCGCACGTGGCAGCTCCCCTGGGAAGAACGCAAAAACAACTACAGTGATTTTCTCGGCCATTGACGGTCGCGGGCCCACTCAGCGCCCCTTTACAGCTGTCTCTCCATTTGCATCCCGCCCGGAGCGCGGCCACTCTGCAGGCGCCGAATGAATGTTGCTGCTGCGCTCCGCTCCAGTGCCCGTGCCGCGAGGGGCCTGTTGCTTGAAAGCTCGCTGGAACTCCTTCCAGCGCGACGGTTGTGGCGGCATTATTCATGGTCCAAGCTCCATCATGACATGGCCGCTGGGCTCAACGTGGCGCTCTTGGCCGTCGCGCAGGGACTGGCCTTCGCCGCCATGGCCGGTGTCCCCATCTCCCATGGCCTCACCTGCGCCGCCATCGCCTCGCTGGTCGGACCGCTGCTTTCCAGTTCGCGCCACACCATTCTCGGCCCCACCAACGCCACCGCCTTTCTCGTTTTCAGCGGCTTGTCGTTTCTGCCAGCCTCCGAGCGCGATGACATGTTGCCCGTGCTCATTTTCCTCGCCGGGACCCTCCTCGTCATCGCCGCTTACTGCCGCCTCGCCGACCTCCTGCAATACGTCAGCCGCTCGGTCATCGTCGGCTACCTAGCCGGATGCGCCCTGCTCATCATCGCCAATCAGCTCGCCCCCGCCGTCGGGGTCAACCCGGCCGCCGGAGCCACCACCTTCGCCGGCCTGATCGCCGGATTGATCGCCAGTCTGCCGTCCGTCCAGTGGCCAGCACTCGCGCTGTCCGCCATCACCCTCGGCACCCACCTCCTCCTCCGCCGACGCTGGCCGCGTCTGCCAACCTTCGCCCTCGCTCTGGCCGCCGGTGCCCTCGCCGGCGCCGGCCTCAAGGCGCTGGACTTGCCCGTCGACACCCTTCCCGCCTTCACCACCCGCGACCTCGTCCCCGCCATCCCCAACCTCTCAGATCCCAGCGTCTGGTCACGGCTGAGCCCGCTCGTCGGCCTAGCTTTCGCCATTGCCTTCGTCTCGGCCCTCGAAGGAACCATGATGGCCAAATCCCTCGCCAGCCGCACCGGCGACCGCGTCGACCTGAATCAGGAAATCCTCAGCGTCGGAGCCGCCAATCTGGCCACTTCGTTTCTCAGCGGCCTGCCGGCCAGTGGCTCCCTCACCCGCAGCTCGCTCAACTACGCCAGCGGAGCCGTCAGCCAAGCCAGCAGTCTGGTGGCCGGCATCCTCTGCGCCACCGCCGCCATCGGCCTCGGCAGCGCCGTCGGCCACCTGCCGCGCGCCGCGCTCGCCACCCTCGTCATCGGCGTCGCCACCACCCTAGTCAATCACCGCCAACTCCGCCTCTGCTTGCGCGCCACCCGCTCCGATGCCGCGACCCTCATCGTCACCCTGCTGGCCACCCTCCTGCTGCCGCTTCAAGTTGCGATTTTTGTCGGCGTCGGCCTTTCCATCATGCTCTACCTCCG
>JALRGB010000490.1 GCA_023253575.1 Verrucomicrobiales bacterium | reverse complement strand
GTCCTGCGCGAACAACTCAAGGCCATAAAAGCCACCTACCCCGATCATAAAAAAATAGTCGTCGTCGGTCACAGCATGGGTGGCATGATCGCCCGCTCACTCATCACCGACAGCGGATTAAATTTGTGGAACGCCTACTTCGACACGCCCCCAGATCAAACCAATCTACCGGAAGAAACCCTTCAGATCATGAAAGGCGCCCTTGTCTTCCAGCCCCACCCAGACATCTCCCGCGTCATTTTTGCCTCCGCTTCCCTGCGCGGAAGTGACATGGCCACCAACCTCATCGGCCGGCTCGGCTCCAAACTGATCGGCAGCCCGTCCGTCCTGCTCGACGGCGGACAAGAGGCACTGCGCCTCGCCAAACCCTCCGATGTCACCGGAAATCCAATCACCCGCATGCCCAATAGCGTGGATGCACTCGATCCCGAAAATAGGTTCCTCCTCACCATCAACGCCCTGCCCCTCGCCCCCGGCATACCGTACCACTCCATCATCGGCGACCGCGGCAAAGGCGGTAACTTGAACCGAGTCAAACCCGTCAGCACCGACGGCATCGTTCCATACTGGAGCAGCCACCTCGACGGAGCCCAAAGCGAGCTCATCGTCCCCAGTGACCACTGGTCCAATCAAAACCCCCAAGCCATTGCCGAAGTGAACCGCATCCTCAAGCAACACTTGGGAGCCGCCGCCCGCTAACCCACCGCCGCCGCGCCATCCGCGCCATCCGCGCCCCGAAATTTGCCCCACCCACTAGGCCCGGGTATCATCACTCTTCAGGCGGCCCATCGCGCCCCCTGCCGGTGATCCGCGCCGCCCACCATGAAACTCCATCGCCCGCTCCTGACTCTGTGCTCCCTCGTCTGCCTGCTCTCACCCTGCACCATAAAAGCCGATGAATCCATCGACTCCCTCGTTCAACAGGCCGCGGTCTTTGATCAAAACCTCCAAGCCGCCGAGGCCCTCGCGTGCTACCTGCCAGCTGAAAAGGCCGATCCCAATAACGTGACCGTCCTGCTGGGCATCGCGAGGCAATACCGTCACCTCATGGCCGACGCCAGCGATCCAGAAGAAAAAATCCGCCTCGGAAAACTCGGCCATAGCTACGCCCTGCGAGCCGTCAGCCTCGCCCCCAATGAGGCCGAAACCCACCTCTCCGTTGCCATCAGCCACGCCAAAATGTCTCCACTCCTCGACAACAAAGAGAAAATGGAGGCCTCCAGCCAAATCAAAACCTCCGTCGATCGGTCAATCGCCCTCGACCCAACCAAAGATCTCGCCTGGCACGTCCTCGGCTGCTGGCATCAACGACTCGCCGACCTCGGAGTCGTCAAAAGAACTCTCGCCCGCATCGTCTACGGAAAACTCCCCGATGCCTCCAACGAAGAAGCTGTTCAATGCTTCAAAAAAGCCATCGAACTGGACCCCAACCGCCTCATCCATCACATCGAACTCGGTCGCACCTACGCCCAAATGGGCATGGTCCCAGAAGCGAAAGAATGCCTGAAAAAAGGCCTCTCCATGCCCAATAAAGGTAAAGACGATCCCGAAATGAAAAAACGGGGTCTAGAAACTCTGGTTGGGCTGGAATAAGCCTCAAAAGAAAACTGAGCCCCAAGTCGTCGGCCAGAAAGCTAGGCTTTCAGTCGGCCGCTTCAGCGCCGGCCACTGTTTTACGGCTCAAATCCAAAGCGATGCCCTGAGCTTTCACAGGACGCCCCGTTGAGGCTGGGAAGGCGTGGTCCGTCGCGCGGCCTCTCCTCTTTGGACTCGGCCGTTCTGGGATATTCCGCCACCACACGACTCACTTCCACGCCCTTCCGAAGAAGCAAATCTTATCATGTATATAGAAAGTGAGTGATTCTGCTTTTTAATGCGCCGCGCACCACCCGCACATCAGGCCAACCGCTCCTTCACCTTCCCCAAAATACCCATGCTCCCCCCAAAATGGGGAGGAATATCCACATGCACGGAACAATGGCTTGCCACCGGTTGAATTGACACAACTATCTGAGCCCGCCCTGCAAGGCGCCACCAGTATGCATAAAGAAGCCATCGCAATCATCGGAGTCGGATGCCGCTTTCCCGGCGGAGTTAATGACACAGAGTCATTTTGGAAAATGCTGGCGGATGGACTGGATGTCGTATCGGAAGTCCCTTCTGATCGCTGGAACGTCGACCGGTTCTACGATGCGGAGCCCGGACTGGCCGGCAAGACGATTGCCAAACGAGGCGGATTTCTCGACAACATCGATCAATTTGACCCTCAATTTTTTGGGATTTCTCCTCGCGAAGCGCCTTACATTGACCCCCAACAGCGCCTACTGCTGGAAACAGCTTGGGAAGCGATCGAGGACGCCGGTGTCGTTTTGGATTTTGAACGTGGCACGGACATTGGGGTGTTCATGGGGGTTTCCCATAACGACTACCAGAACATTCAAGGCGGTTCTGCCGACCGTTCCGGGATCAGCGCCCATTCGCCCACGGGAAGTGCCCACAGTATTGCCGCCAACCGGATTTCTTACTGCCTCAACCTTCTGGGGCCTAGCATGTCGATGGACACGGCTTGCTCCTCCGCCCTGACCGCAGTGCACATCGCCTGCGAACAAATCAGGACAGGCCGGTGTCGCATGGCCATGGCCGGAGGCGTGACCGTCATGATCACACCCGATGGGTTCATCGGTTTCTCGCAGGCCGGCATGCTCTCGCCCGACGGGCGATGCGCCGCCTTCGACGCCTCAGCCAACGGATTCGTGCGCGGTGAGGGAGCGGGCATCGTCCTGCTCAAATCCCTCAGCCAGGCTCTGGCCGACGGCGACCCGATCCGCGGTGTCATCCTTGGCTCAGCCCTGAATCAAGACGGTCATACCAATGGCATCTCCCTGCCCAGCCCTGAAGCCCAAGCCCAGCTGGTGCTGGACGCCTGCGCCGACGCCGGCATCAACCCGTCCGAGGTCGGATTCGTCGAGGCCCATGGCACCGGCACCGCCGTCGGTGACCCCATCGAAGCCACCGCCCTCGCCAACGCCCTCTGCCCCAACCGCCCGGCCACGCAGCCGCTGCCCATCGGCTCGGTCAAAACCAATCTCGGCCACCTCGAAACCGCCGCGGGCATCGTCGGATTAATCAAAGGCCTGATGGTCCTGAAACACCGTCAGATCCCAGCCAGTCTGCACTTCACCACCCCGAACGAACATATCGATCTCGCGGCACTGAAACTCAGGATTCCCACCCGTCTGGAAGCATTTCCTGAACTTTCTGGAGACAACAGCCGCCGTATCGTCGGCGTTAATTCTTTCGGATTCGGCGGAGCCAATGCCCACGTCATCCTGACCGAACCACCAGTCACCGCGCCCGCACCCGCCACTACCATGTCCCAAGAACGGGCATGGCCAGCTGTCCTCTCCGCACGATCCGAGTCCGCACTGCAGGCCGCCGCCACCCGGCTGGGCGCTTGGGTGACCAAACATGAACAAGGCAACGGTCACTCGCCTCTGCTGCCCGCCCTCACCTATACCCTAGGCGCACGCCGCAACCACCACGCCCACCGCCTCACCCTAGTCGCCCGGTCGTCCGAAGAACTGGCCCGAGAATTGCACGACTTCGCCGCCGGCACCGCCGGTCATCAAGCGCGTACTTCGTTCTCCCCACGACGCGAAGCCGCCCCACGCATCGGGTTCATCATGAGCGGACAAGGCCCCCAATGGTGGGGCATGGGCCGCGAGTTGATGAAAAATGAGCCAGTCTTCCGCCAGACCATGGAAGCCTGCGCCCGCGCCATGCAGCCGCATGCCCGCTTCTCGCTGCTCGAAGAACTGGCCCGCGATGAAGCCAGCTCCAAGCTCCAGCAAACCGAAATCGCCCAGCCCGCCATCTTCGCCATGCAGCTCTCGCTGGCGGAGCTCTGGAAATCGATCGGCGTCACTCCGTCCGCCATCGCCGGCCACAGCGTCGGCGAAATCGCCGCCGCCTGCGCCGCCGGCATCCTCAGCCTCGAGGAAGGCTGTAAAGTCATCG
>JALRGB010000221.1 GCA_023253575.1 Verrucomicrobiales bacterium | reverse complement strand
CTCGTCCCGCCATCAACCCGCCTGTACACCGGCCCCAATGGGTGGGTCGACCTCGTGCGCGAAGCCCAACCCGACCTCGTGCTCGTGGCCATCGTCGGAACCGCCGGCCTCCGACCCGCCCTCGCCGCCATCGAGGCCGGTTGCGACCTCGCCGTCGCTAGCAAAGAAATCCTCGTCATGGCCGGCGAAATCGTCATGGCCCGGGCCCGCGAAAAAAACGTGCACATCCTGCCCGTCGACAGCGAACATAATGCCATTTTCCAGTGCCTCGAAGGCCGTGATCCCGCCAGCGTTTCCCGACTGCTGCTAACCGCCAGCGGCGGCCCGTTCCGCACCCTGCCCGCCAGTGAACTGGCCGCCGTCACCGTGGCCCAAGCCCTGAAACACCCCACGTGGAACATGGGCCCGAAAATCACCATCGATTCCGCCACCCTGTTCAATAAAGGCCTCGAAATGATCGAGGCCCGCTGGCTCTTCGATATCGGCATGCCGCGCGTCAGCGTGGTCGTCCACCCGCAAAGCATCGTCCACAGTATGGTGGAATTCGTCGATGGCTCCGTGCTGGCCCAGCTCAGCCATTCCGACATGTGCTTCCCCATCCAGTATGCCATCACGTGGCCAGCCCGCACCGCCAGCAGCTTGCGGCCAGTCGACTTCGCCGCCATGGCCCAACTGACTTTCGAAGACCCCCGTTGCGAGGACTTTCCCGCCCTCGATCTGGCCCGGGCCGCCGGCGAAACGGCTGGCACCCTGCCCGCCGTCCTCAACGCCGCTAATGAAGTCGCCGTCGCCGCGTTTCTAGAAAACCGACTGTCGTTCCCAGGCATCTGGCGCCTCGTCGAGGAAACAATGAACCGCCACACCAGCCAATCACAACCGTCGCTCGATGACATCCTCGACGCCGACACTTGGGCCCGCGCCACCGCCAGCGCCCAATTATAATCGCCCAGTCAGACGGCCGCCAACGCCCCTCCCCAAAATCAACAGCCCAATGAAGGGCATCTTGTCACGATTGTCGGGTTGCGACCGGTGACGGATGTGTCATTCATCCCCTCCGCCGCGGCCGATACCCGCCGGGCCATTCCCCGCCCATCCACCCGCACCGGATCACCACCATGCTCCCCCCTGAGACGCCCCACATTCCCGACACCACCACCGACACCGCTCTGTCCAGCCCGCCCGCGGCCGAGGAAACACCGTGGTCCGTCGAGGAAGCCCGCAACCTCTACGGCATCGACCGCTGGGGCGCCGGTTACTTTTCCGTCAATGACGCCGGTGAGGTCTGCGCCGATCTGGAACCACAAGAAGGCGGCGACATCACCCGCGTCAGCATCGCCGGCCTGATGCGCGACCTGAAAAAAACCCACGCCGATTTGCAAATGCCGCTGCTGTTCCGCTTCAGCGACATCCTGCACTCACGCATCGAGGAACTCAATGTCTCGTTCCGACGCGCCATCGCTGAACAAAATTATGGGGGCCAGTACCGCGGCGTCTACCCCATCAAGGTCAATCAACAACACCAAGTCATCAGCGAAGTGGCCAGCTTCGGACGCGAGTTCCAATACGGCTTCGAGGCCGGCAGCAAACCGGAACTCCTCGCCGCCTTGGCCTACATGCACGACCCCAAGGCCCTCATCATCTGCAATGGCTACAAAGATCGCGAGTTCATCGATCTCGCCCTCGGCGCCTGCAAAATGGGCCTGCAAGTCGTCATCGTCCTCGAAATGCCCGATGAATTGCCCCTGATCATGGAAAGCGCCGCCGCCCTCGGCGTCGAACCACTGCTCGGCGTGCGCATCCGCCTCTCCGCCAAAAGCGGCGGCCATTGGGCCAATTCCGCCGGCGACCGCAGCCCGTTCGGGTTCTCGTTCCCGCAGCTCATGCGGTTGCTCGACGACCTGCGGGCCCACGGGAAGCTCGACTGGATGCGTCTGCTCCATTTCCATCAGGGGTCGCAGATCCCGAAGATCCAGACGATCCGCCAGAGCGCCATGGAAGCCGCGCGCGTCTATGT
>JALRGB010000211.1 GCA_023253575.1 Verrucomicrobiales bacterium | reverse complement strand
TGTTGAAAGAAAACAATCTCGGATCGAGCGGTTCGAAGGATGTGCCGCAGCCGGCACAGCTCATCTCACTGCTGAAAACGCGCAGCTGCTGCCGATGGTCCAACACCCTCATCGCCCCCTTGCCCGCATGCAGGGCGCGATCAATGACATCTTCCAGATGTCGCAGCGAAGGTGCCCCTTTGGGCAGCGCTTCCACCACCACATCGATAGTGTGCTCTTTGAACCGAGCGAGTTTTTTAAAGGCCGCGGTGGCCACCAGCGTGCCATCGACCATCATTTCCGTAAACCCTTGACGGGTAGCCCATTCAGCAACTTCCGTGTGAAAACCTTTGCGTCCCTTGATCACGGTCGCCAGCAGCTTGAGTGGCCCCTCTTGGGCCATCGCGGCCACGGCCGTGGCTATTTCACTGGTCGTTTGCGAGGTGACCGGCACCTCGCACTTCGGGCAATACTGGGTGCCCACTTTGGCGTAAAGCAGCCGCAAGAAATGATATACCTCTGTAACCGTGGCTACGGTGGACTTACCTCCGCCACGCGTCAGCCGTTGTTCAATGGCCACGGTCGGCGGCAGACCGGTAATCAAGTCAATATCCGGCCGCTCCAGCTGCTCGGCAAACTGGCGCGCATACGGCGACATGGAATCGAGAAACCGCCGTTGTCCCTCGGCAAAAAGGATGTCAAAAGCCAGCGTGCTTTTACCCGATCCGCTCAATCCGGTGATGACGACAAATTGATCCCGAGGAATCTCCAGCGAAATGTTTTTCAGGTTATGTTCGCGGGCGCCGTGGATGGCGATGGCATGACTCTCCGGAGCGGCCGGCGGCCGGGGAGCGGAGGCGGACCCTTCATCCTCGCGCAGCACCGAGTCAGGCGCCGCGAGTGCGGCGAGAAAGCGGCCGGTATGACTGCCGGCACTGGTCGCAATCTGCTCGGGCGGGCCCTCGGCCACCAACAAACCACCGTCCGCGCCCGCTTCCGGACCAAGATCAATCACCCAGTCAGCATTCTTGATCACATCCAGATTGTGCTCGATGACCACAAGGCTGTTCCCGGCGTCGACTAGTCGATGAAATACTCTGAGCAACAGAGCAATATCATCGAAATGCAGACCGGTTGTCGGTTCATCAAAGATAAGCAATGCCGGGGGCACCGCCGCTGATGGTTTGGCCAATTTAGATTGTTTTTTCGCGGCCGGGCGCGGGGCGACGGCGGGTGGCGTCTCGTGAGACGGCATGATGGCCGCGCCGCCGCGCTCGGCGAGGTGGGCCACCAATTTCAGTCGCTGACTTTCGCCGCCGGAAAGAGTATTGAGCGGCTGGCCCAGTCGCAGGTATTCGAGGCCGACCTCGGCCAGCAACTGAAGCTTGTGGACGGCTGTGGTGCTTTTGCCTTGCAGGAAAACGATGGCTTCCGCCACTGTCAGGTCGAGGACATCGTGGACTGGCTTGCCATCGAGCAGATACGTGCGGGCGGCTGCCGAGAAGCGGGTGCCATCGCAGGCCGGACACTTGACGAAGAGATCCGAGAGGAACTGCATTTCCACCTTTTCGTACCCGGCGCCCTGGCACCGACGGCATCGTCCTAAGCCGGAATTGAAGGAGAAATAGGAAGGGGTGAGCCCGTCATTCCGGGCCTCGGGCGTGGCTGCAAATAAGGCGCGAATCGCTTCCCAGGCGCCGATATAAACCGCTGGGGTGCTGCGCGGGGTGCGCGATAAAGGCGATTGATCCACCATCACCACGTCCCCGACCCATTCGTCGCCGGTCAGATCTTTCAGCCGTCCCGGCTCGTTCTCGGACGACTGTCCTTTGCGACGCAGCAAGTTCTCGTGCAACACTTCGTGAATGAGCGTGCTTTTGCCCGAACCCGAAACGCCGGTCACTGCCACCAAAAGCCCAAGCGGAATCGTGACATCGAGTTTGCGCAGATTATTTTGCGCGGCTCCGATCATTTTGAGAGCGCGTCCTTTAACAGGCGGCCGGCGGGTAGCCGGGGTCGGAATTGATTTCTCCCCTGAGAGATAGGCAAGCGTAAGCGAGACGGCAGCGTCCCCGCTGGCCGGTGGTGCGGGCGCGGCGGATTTCCCCCGGCCGGCGGGACGGCTGGCGGGTGTCTGACGGGCGGTGGCCCCTCTGTGGCCGACCGGTCCGGCATAGACCAAATTCCCGCCCAATCGGCCGCGACCCGGGCCGATGTCGATCAAGTGATCGGCCGCCCGCATCACACTTTCTTCATGTTCGACCACCAGCAGGGTATTGCCTTTGTCTCGCAGGTCGCGCATGACATCGACCATGCGACCGACGTCCCGGGGGTGCAGCCCGACGCTCGGTTCGTCCATGACGAACAACGTATTGACGAGGCTGGCGCCCAGACAACTTGTCAGGTTGACCCGCTGCACCTCGCCCCCACTGAGGGTGCGAGCAGCGCGGTCGAGCGTGAGATACCCCAGCCCTACCCGATCGAGATACCGCAACCGCGTCTCGATCTCGGCCCGCAGCATTTCCGTGGCCGGCTCGAGAACAGGGCGACTCAACTCAGCCAGTAGCACGGCCAGCCGGGACACCGGCATCTGCCACCAGTCAGGCAACGTCGACCCCTGAATACGAAAATGCAGCGCCTCCGGCTGCAGGCGCCCCCCCCCACACGCCTGACACGTCGTGTAGGACCGGTACCGGCTCAAAAAGACGCGGATGTGCATCTTGTAGATCTTGGATTCACACCATTTGAAAAACCCACGGACGCCGTACCAGTCGCCATGGCGCCACGCCTCCTCCAAGTCCGCACTCTCCCCGTCAATCACCCATTGCTGGTCCGCCGCCGGCAAATCCTCAAAGGGAACGTCCACATCCACCCCGCGGGCCCGAGCGCACCGCATCAGGTCATTCTGGCTCTGCTCCATCACATTCCCCTGAAAAGCACGCACCACCCCGCCCCGGAGACTGAGTGACGGATCCGGCATGGCGCGACGGAGGTCCAGTCCAACGCTCCGGCCAAACCCGCGACACGCCGGACAGGCGCCAATCGCATTGTTAAAACTAAACAACGCCGGAGTCGGCTCGCGCAGTGACCGATCACACGTGGCGCAATGCCAGCCCCGCGAAAAATGCGGTCCTTCACCCGTGGCCGCGTCGATAACCCGTGCCCGGCCTTTGCCAAAGTGAAACGCTTGCTCCAACGACTCCAGTAACCGCGGCGGTAGTTCGCGCGGAGTCTGCCCGTCAATGGAATCACCCGCATCGAGCCTGATCCGGTCTTGTACGATTTCAACCACTCCGGGTAATACCGCCCGGTCAAAGGCCGATGGCTCGTCCGTGCGATACAACTTCCCCAGCACCCGCACCCGCAAAAACCCTTGGGCCTGCAAAAAAGCAAAAAAGTCCGATGGCAGCGTGGTCGGCGGCACCGGCACATGAAAAATCACAAATACATCGCGTCCCGCTAGCTGGCGTACGACTTCGACCGCCGCCGATTGCGGCGTGTCCGGCCGCACCGGCTGATGACATTCCGGACAGGCCGCAGTGGCCAGCCGCGGAAACAACAACTTCAAATAATCGTTGATCTCAGTCATCGTCCCCACCGTCGAACGCGTCGTCTTGATCGCATTCGACTGCTCAATGGCAATGGCCGGCGGAATTCCCCGAATGTCGTCAACCAGCGGCTTGTCCATGCGCTCGAAAAACTGGCGCACATAAGGAGAAAATGTCTCAACATACCGGCGCTGGCCTTCAGCATAAATCGTGTCGAAAGCGAGCGAGCTCTTGCCCGACCCGCTCGGGCCCGTGACCACAGTGATATTTCCCAGCGGGATATCGACGTCAAGGCCCTGCAAATTATGCTGCCGGGCACCACGAACTTCGATCATCGGCTGGATGTCGGGCGGTGTGGGCGCGGCGAGTGATTTGGGTGATTTGGAGGCGGCGAGAGCTGTGGGTTCGGGGAGCTTGGCCAACGCAACGGGCGCCGGCGGCGCTGCCGACGCGTCTGGTCGAAGCGAAGCCGTCCGTGCTTTCCCCGCGCGACGAGTGGTGGCGGGGGTGGTGGAGGGACGGGTGGATCGGGTGCGGGCGGCCATGAGCAGGTGGCATAGTACGCGGCCGCGCGTTGTGTCGACGCCATTACAAAAAAATGACGAGCATCCGCGGTGCGTCTGGCCTATAGTTGGCGTTCATTATGATATCACCCCTTCGCGGCCTTCGCGCCGCCTTCGCCGTGGCCACCCTCGTTGGTGGTCTTTCTTCTTCTCTGTTTGCTGCCGGCGAAGGCTGGATGACGGACTGGGAAGCTGCCAAAAAAGCCGCCACTGAACAAAAAAAGACCCTGTTGATTGATTTCACCGGATCTGACTGGTGTGGGTGGTGCAAAAAGCTTGATAAAGAAGTATTTAGCGAAGCTGCTTTCAAGGAAGTGGCGGCGCGTGATTACGTGTTGGTGGCGCTTGATTTCCCGCAGCAAAAAGAACTTCCTGCGGCCGAGAAAGAGCAAAACGAAAAACTACAGGCGGCCTTTGCGGTGGAAGGGTTTCCAACCATTTTCCTCGCTGACGCTGAAGGACGGCCGTTTGCCAAAACCGGCTACCAGCCGGGCGGAGCTGAATCGTATGTCAAGCACCTCGCCGAATTGGGCGCGATCAAGACCAAACGCGATGAAGCCATGACCCAAGCCGATCAGGCCAAAGGCATTGATAAAGCCAAAGCACTGAAAGCCGCCCTCGAAACACTGCCTGATGAAATCGGATCGCTCGCCGCCTACGCCAGCGTGCTCGACGAAATCAAGTCGCTCGACAAAGACGACACCCTAGGCCTCGCCAAAGCAGCCGCCGTCAAAAAAACCATCACCGACTTGGAAGCGGAATTGATCAGTCTCGCTCGCGGTGGCAAAGTCGCCGAAATCGCGCCTCGCGTGGACACCTTCCTCGAAAAAAGCGATCTCGCCGGAGAAGACCGCCAAAAAGTGCTGTTCATGAAACTCATGGGCGTAGACCGCTCGAATTTGGACGTCGCAGAAACCTATCTCGACGCCATCATCGCGGTCGATGCCACCACGCAAGCCGGCCAGCAAGCGGCCTCGATCAAAGAACGCATCGCCGCCGCCAAGGCCGCTGAAAGCGCCACACCAAAAGAAACCGACGCAGCCCCGAAAAAGAAAGAATCAGGCGAACAGTCGGCTGAATAAGGAGGCTCGGCCCGCACTCCCCTGATGGAATCAGGGGAGTGGCATGGATACGGGATACACGGGATCGAAACGTCATCGTTCCATTTGCTCGAACAAGGCAACGCCTAACAGCCCAATGGAACGGGATGCCCGGGGAGGGCATGAACGCGGGATCGGAAACGTCATCGTTCGATTTGCCCCAACGGGGCAACGCCGCTAACCGACGGAGTCGGATCAGTGCTCGACAGGGAAGTTTACTTCCCGCTGGCCGGGTACGCCGGCCCCGGTTGCCACAACTGGCCCCAGGCCACATCCCTCAAGACAATGGCTC
>JALRGB010000761.1 GCA_023253575.1 Verrucomicrobiales bacterium | reverse complement strand
GATTTTTGGTTATTCTTTCCGCGTTCTCACTCCAATTTATCAACCATGAATACTCGACGTTTTTTTGTAGCGGCGGCTTTGGCTGCGGCTGTGACTCTTGGCTGGCCCGCGGCGGCAGCTGATTTCCCTAAAGGCAGTCCGAAATTTGCCAAGAGCCATAAGAGTGCCTTGGCCGAGGCTAAAAAGTCGGGCAAGCCAGTGGTGTTGATCTTTTCAGCGGCTTGGTGTGGTCCGTGCCAGCAGATGAAAAAATCGGTCTATCCGAGTGATGCCGTGAAGCCGCTGCATGACAAGTTTGTCTGGGCCTATTTGGATACCGACGACGAGGACAACGCGAAGATCGCTGCTGAATTCAAAGTTTCGGGAATCCCACACATCGAGTTTCTCGACAAAGATGGGAAATCGATTGGCCAGCAAATCGGTGGTACCCAGCCCGAAGCCTTTGCCAAAACGCTCGAGGGCATTGCCAAAAAAGCCGGAGTACCCGCTGAGGAAACACCCAAGACTGGTTCCTAATCCATAGTTTCCCGCTTCTTTATGACACGTTCTCACTTCATGATTTTCGCTGCCGCTCTGTTGGGTTCGGCTTGGGTTCAGCCTTCCGTCCGGGCCGCTGAGGCGGGGCCGTCGTTACAGGCGATTCCGCTCAAGGACATCGATGGCCAAGAGACCAGCCTCAAGGCGTATGACGGCAAGGTTTTGCTGGTCGTGAACGTGGCCTCACGGTGCGGTTATACGCGCCAGTATGCGGGATTGCAGTCGCTGCACACGACTTATGCGGCCAAAGGATTCAGTGTGTTGGGATTCCCCAGCAATGACTTTGGCGGGCAGGAGCCGGGTACGGAGGAGGAAATTAAGAGTTTCTGCTCGACCACCTACAACGTGACCTTTCCGCTTTTTCAGAAGGTCAAAGTGAAGGCTCCCGGTCAGCATCCGTTGTATACGGCCTTGACGGGCAAGGAGTCGGCATTGCCAGGAGAAGTGAAGTGGAACTTTGGCAAGTTTCTGATTGGCAAGGACGGGACGCTTCTGAAGCGCTGGGATTCCGGCACGGCTCCGGACGATGCGGAGTTGGTGGCCGCCGTGGAAGCGGCGCTGGCTCAAGAGGCCAAAAAGTAGGTGGCCAAGAAGGAGGAGGGCTTCATAGGGCAGAGGCCCGAGCCCGAGCCCGAGTTGGCTGCGGCTTGCGGTTTCCGGGCTGCGGGCCGGAAACTGAGCTGATTGAACGCGGTTTGGGGCGCGATCCGTGTGGAGGTGGCTGAGTTGACGGGCTGAGTTCGACGGTGAGCGAGTGGGATGTGTCTAAAACCTCACGGCTGCCACCATTCTGGGCGGTCGTCGCAGGTGGTGTGGATGATTTCGCGGAGGGCGCGGCGTTCGGTGGGGGCGAGGTGAGTGCCGTCGGGTGACGGGGTGTCTTGCAGAGCGTTGCTGAGGGCCCGCCAGACGCGGTCTTTGATGATGGCGGGTAAATTTTTCCACAGTGGGGTGTATAGCATGTAGCTTCCGCGGTGGGTGAAGAGGCGGGTGCGGAGGTCGAGGTCTTTCAATGACCGTCCTTGGGCATCCGGGCGGCGGTTGGCGGTGAAATCGCGGGCATACGCGGGGTCGTGCGGAATGCCGTCTGGGGGCAGGGTGGCTTCGTCGGCGAAGAGGAAATACCGGGCCAGATTGGTGGCGTGGGTGTTGAGTTCAGATTCCTCGGTGGTGGTCAGCGGGGGATTTCCGGGTTTTTGTATTTCTCTGGCTCGATACAGGGCGGCGGTCATGAGGTTGACGGCGCCGAGCTGGTGTTCATGGATTAATTGTGGCAGTAGAGTGCTGGTGGGGCGCAGGTACTTTTCGAGGGGAAAGCGATTTCCAGGCAGATTGATAATGGTGTTGGTCCGGCCCTCGGCGGACTGGCCGATGCGATTAGCCCGCGGGGCGGCGGCGGCTGGGGTGTCGCTGAGGTGCCAGCCGCCGAAGCGGCTGGCTAGTGGGACATGGTGTCCGGTTCCTGGCGGACGGAATGTCTCTAGCGACCCGCCATCCTCGTCCGGGAGCACGGAAGTGGCCAGCAGGGCGGGCAAGTTGCCGGTGTCGGCATTGCCATGGCAATTCAGGCAGCGGGTTTGCCGGTCGGGCTCGCCGAGGCGACCAGATTGAGTGAGCGAGAGAATGAAAAACACTGGGCCGACCACGGGATCGTCGGCGGCAATTTCCAGACGGCCGCCCGGTACCCAGCCAAGATAGATTTCGTCATTGAAATAAAGGGCGCGCGGACGGTGGGGGCCGATGGTCCGCTGCAGGCTGGTGGCTGAAAACACCAGCATTTGCGAGCTTTCCGGCAGTTTCAGAGCCGCCAGTACGCGCCGCAACGCCTCCTGTTCCGAAGCGGCGGGCGGCCAGCTGTCGACAGTGGAGGAATTTTCACGCCACCACCGGCTGAAGGCGTCTTGCAGTGGACTTTCCCAGTAGTGGTGGGGTGCGTCTTCATAGCGCAAAGGAGGCGCAGCACTGGCCGCGGTCATGGCCGCCGCGAGCGGGCCGCAGAGCCAGAACAACGGGCGAAGTGAAACATGAAACATGATTGTACCATGGGATCGATTTCCTTTCTGACCAAACACCATTCATTTCGCACTTGGCGTACAGGTTTTCCCTGATAGGGAAGGAGGATCGATGTGGTATTCGCTTTTCAGTGAAAACAGGGACTGGCTAGTGGGGATGGGGGTGGTTTCGGTGGTCATGCTGGTGGGATCGCTGATTCTGCTGCCGGTATTGGTGTTGCGCATGCGTGCTGATTATTTGATGAGTGGTGGCCGGGCGGCGGATTCGTTTGCTGGTCGGCATCCTGTTTTGCGCTGGACGCTGCTCATTTTAAAAAACCTCTTGGGTCTGATCCTGTTGGTGTTGGGACTGGCCATGTTGTTGGGCCCTGGGCAGGGGGTATTGACGGTGTTGTTGTCGTTATCCCTGCTGAACTTCCCCGGAAAACGTCGCTTGGAAATCCGACTGCTGCGTCTCCCCGGGGTTTTGTCCACCATCAACCGGCTAAGGCACCGCGCCGGTCACGACCCGGTCCTACTTCCGGATGACTAGCGTTATCGCGTCGATTCCCGTTTTCCCAATTTCCCTCTCATGCGCCGCCTTACCACTGCCCACACTGGGCTGCAGAAAATTGAAATCTGGATTGCTGGCTCGGAGAGTGATCCGCAGGAGGTTGAGTTTCGGGTAGCGGGCGCGACCCATGCGTGGTGGCACCGCGACATGTTTCTGACGGGGCTGGCCTGGGATAACTTGTGTGCGGCCTGTCTGTTGCGTCCGGCGGGGCCGCCGCGATCGGTACTAATGCTCGGGTTGGCTGGGGGTACCAGCCTGCGGGCCTTGCAGCATCTGGTGCCTGGGGTGCAGTGCACGGCGGTTGATAATGATGCGGGCATCGTCGAT
>JALRGB010000673.1 GCA_023253575.1 Verrucomicrobiales bacterium | reverse complement strand
TCATAGCGCCATCCTCGCCATCACGGGTCCGCGGTCAACCCTACGCCCCACTCCCGATTCTCCACCCCCACCCCCGCAGTTCACACGCCCTCGCCCACCGCAAACAGGTCCGATCTGCCCACCGCAAACACCCCACCGCTTTTTGGCCTGCTACCACCGGCCAAAAAGCGGCTTCTCACCCGTCACTTCAGTTCCAACTACGCCGTGCGAGACCGGCCCGACACAAAAACACGCCCCATGCCAAGCACCCCCAAGACGGCCAGCCACGCCAAGCCCGTTCCCGTCTCGGGCACTCGCTGGACACCCGTCTTGCTGACGTTGACATCGTCAAACAGGATGTAGTTGTCTCCGAAATCATCCTCCTTTTTGGAACCATGCGTAAAACCCACGCCCAAGTTGACCAATGACGCCGTCGACGATCCAGCCAAGAGGCCGTTAAAGTTGATGCCCGCACTTGAAAGTGGCTCCTCGACCCGCGCCGAGAAAAGGGTGTCCGCACCGCTTGCATCAAACTCAACACTCAAATCATACAGCCCCCCGTAAAAAATCGCGTTGAGCGAGGAGGTCCGCGCGTTGAGCGCATTATACCAGACAATGTTCAGTCGGTCCGTCAAAACTGGATCCGGCTCGAACGCGATACTGAACAACGGCACGTTCTCCGGATCGTTGTCATTGTCGAAAATCACCGAAAATGCATCACGGTCCGGATAATCCTCCGTGCTGGCCCTAATACTGAAACTCAAGTTGACCCGCGTCTTATCGAACGACGTGTTCACCCCATGCTCAAGGACAACCCGGTCCTCGTCTGGCTCCTTATAATACCCGCCCAAACCAGCCGCATTATTGGTCACACTCCCAAGAAACTGGAAGAAGGAAATTTGTTCCTCGGAATCATTGATGCGCCATCCTTTCTGCCCAGCGACTTCCGCCTCAGCATCATTGTCGTAACCTTCCGACGTCTCAAATCCAGCAGTGAAAACAGCGGCTTGCGCATTGGTAATAATATTCATAGCAGCTATAAAAGTAGCTGTATAAACGACAGGCTTCCGCAACGAGGAAACCATGGCCTTTGGTAGGCTTAAGAGTGAGTTCATAATGTAAGTATGGTATTTTTGGTTTATATAGTGTGTGGACGGATGCTGGCGGGAGAATGGGTCTCACATCGAATCTTTCTCGTTGTTTTCACGTGTGGGGACGGGCGACACAGGAAGAGGGCGTGAATATGGTAAATATAACTAACGTGATAAAAGCATGCTTTTGATTTGGATGCGTTATCTTCAAAATATCTTAATCTTTTTAAAAAGTCGTGAATCTACGACTCACATGTGGAGGAGTTATCATCTTTGCGAGCGGGGTCAATAATAATTATGAAGATTAATTCAAGTGATTGCTTTCCTCACCAAACACAGAGGCGTCAGTAAACCTCTGCCTTTCCAATAAACTCTGCGCCTTCAGCCCATGGGATCTGAACCGCGGTCAGGACACGGGGTCAGGACACGCAGTCAGGACACGCAGTCAGGACACGAGGTCAGGACACGAGGTCAGGACACGGGGTATCGGAACCACGGTAGGTGGGGTGGCTCCCACGGGGCCTTGCCAACTCCATCGGACGCGATGCCCTAGGCTATCGCGTGGCACCCCGTTGGGGCTTGGGTCGTGGCTAGGTGTCGGCGATTGGGCGACTCAACACGAAACCTCCCCCCGCGAAGACTTTCCCTGATGGCTGGCCTGTCCGACGGGACGCGCCCGGATCTGGATTCCCGCGCGTGACGGCACCCCACTCCGCCAGCCGCGACTTAGCGGGCGAACAAACTGAACATCAAAACGGCCTCGGAAACGGTCTCACCATTCACCAGGCAGCGGCCTCTGGCCTGTCCGATGCTCCGGCGGTTTTTAAGGATCTCGGCCTCAATGATCAAAGTATCGCCTGGCACGACAGGTTTGCGAAATTTGACGTCATTAGCGGACATGAAATACCCGATTTTTCCGGCATTTTCTGGGATACGCAGCATGAGGATGCTCGCGACCTGAGCCATGGCTTCGAGCTGGAGAACGCCCGGCATGATCGGGTGACCTGGGAAATGCCCTTGAAAAAACGGCTCATTGATAGTCACCGATTTGACGGCCGTGCACTTGTTCTCGCCCTCAAAACCAATGACCCGGTCG
>JALRGB010000644.1 GCA_023253575.1 Verrucomicrobiales bacterium | reverse complement strand
CTCAAGCCGAACCACCCGCAGCTCAAGCCGAGCCGCCTATCCGCTCGGCACCCTTGACTGAGGGTGAACCCTCTGAGGAGGCGAACCGCCGTCGTGATTGACGACTGGCGGGCAGTCCCGAGTGATCCTCTGGGGCGGCTGATCCCGGCTGGATCTGAATGAGGGGACGTCGTTTTTTTGTGCGGCCTCTTCTTTCATTTCTTAAATCCGGCCTGAAGATTCCCCACCACTTTTGCTTTATCCCGGCATTTTTCCGGCTTTCCTATTGTTGATCATGATGATTCCACCTGCACTTGAGGCCAAGGCCGACGAATACATTGGCCATTACCCGCCGGACCGTAAGCGCAGCGCCGTGCTGCCGCTGCTGCATTTATTGCAGCATGAATTCCGTTTTATTTCGGACGAAGCGGTCGAGTGGGTGGCTCAGAAACTGGGCATTGCCAAAATCGACGTTTTGGGAGTGGTCACATTTTATCCGGGGTTCCGCCAGACGGCTCCTGGCAAGTATCATGTGCGGGTCTGCCGCACCCTCTCTTGCGCGATGGCGGGCAGTTACGAGCTGATGGAATCGCTGTGCGCGGCGGCAGACATTGATCGGTCGCACGCGGACCATCATCATCCAATCGCCGTCTCGGCAGATGGGACGTTCAGCATAGAATTTGCCGAGTGTCTCGCTTCCTGCGGCTCTGGACCAGTGTGCATGGTTGAGGATGACTTTTACGAAAAAGTCGATCCGACGGTGGAAGGGGCCCGATCGTTACTGAACAGCTATCGTCATCGCTGAGAACAAACGGTCCTTCGGCTGCGATTGATATCATGCTGACCATTCACCCACCTGGAGAGGCCGGGGCCTCGCTGGGCCCGGAACATCTGCGGGAAGCGCTGTGGATTGACCTGTTGGAGCCAACGCCGGCAGAAATTGCCCTCGTGCAAGCGGCGATCGGGGTGGAGCTGCCCACGCGCAGCGAAATGCAGGAGATCGAATTGTCCTCGCGATTGTACACCGAGGGCACATCGATTTTTATGACGGCGACCGTCATTCAGAAAGCGGATGCGGCCTTTCCCGAAGTGACGCCGATTACGTTTGTGCTGACGGCGGCGACGCTGGTGACCATTCGTTATGGAAATCCTACTCCTTTCCGCACCTTCAAGGCGAAGTGTGACCGGCCGGGGGCGAGTTTTGGCAGCCGCGACAAGCTGTTTGGCGGGCTGATGGACGAGATCATTGACCGGGTGGCGGACATTCTGGAGTTGGCTGGGGCTGAGCTCGACGATATTTCCCGGGTTATTTTCAATATTCCGACGCAGCATGGATCCTCGCGGAGTGCGGGCGGGCCTAAGCCTGATTACACAGCGATTTTGGAGCGGATTGGCCGGTGTGGGGATCTGGCTGGAAAGACCCGGGAAAGTTTGCTGAGTTTGGCGCGGGTAGTGGCTTTTTACATTGAGATCATCCGGGCCAAGGCTCCCCAGGAACTAGACGAGCACTGGCGCACGGTGCGCAGTGATGTCTCCTCGCTCACGGAACATGCCAATTTTGTCTCCTCCAAGGTGAATTTTTTCCTCGATGCGACCTTGGGCATGATCAACATCGAGCAGAACACGATCATCAAGATCTTCTCGATTGCGGCCGTCGTTTTTCTTCCCCCCACCTTGGTGGCCAGCATTTATGGCATGAACTTCAAGTTTATGCCGGAACTGGAATGGTCTTTGGGGTACCCGTGGGCGGTGCTGTTGATGATTATTTCCGCCATCCTCCCTTGCTGGTATTTCCGACGCAAGGGATGGCTTTGAGTGCCGCCGGAATCAAGGCCGCGGAATCTCGTTCAGCGTGTAATAAGCGCTGTCGTGAACGAGTGATTCCCCCGCCGGATTGCGCACCCCACTCAGCGTGAAATGATGAATATGACCTTTGGTCAATTTGTCGACGTGAACACGAGCTGAAAGCCCGTCCGCCGCCACCTCAATTTTTTCGATTACTGGTTTATATTCATCAACTTCCGGACTTCCATAATCGGACTGGTAAATATAAGTCCAGGCTGAGGCGCTCCAATTGGCGGCATCCGCGAGGGATTTCACATCAGCGGGCTGAGTGAAAGTGAACTCGAATCCATCCGGTTTGGCGCGCATTTCATGGATTTCAAATGGCGTCACGCCATTCCAACGCACGCGTTCGAGCGAGAATTCCTGCCCCCCCCGCGATCCCCAACCACGCGCCGTCCCGCCGTAGAACATAGATCCGTCGGCGTCTATCCGCAGCGGCACGCATCCGCTTTTAAAGCCTTCGCGGAACATGATGGCGGCTCCTTGATAGAGGCCATTGACCTGCTCCAGAAAAACCCGGGAGACGTTGGAATAGCATTGATCTCCGACGAACATCTGACCCGCGAACGGACCGAATTTTCCGACAGTGGTATCGGCGGCGATGCCGCTGGAGGAAGCGCCCAGACGCCCGTGAGGTAAGAAGACAGCAGGAGGCACCAGCTGGGGCACCCGCTCGCGTTCAACGACGAGGCGGCTATTCGATTGCGGTGAAGTGGGGGCCTTGCCGAGGTTAGGGGCCAGATCAAACCAGCGATTACCATCGGGATGGCCCACAAAACCGCCTGGTTTGAGCCATTTCAGCGAGCTGGAACCATTCCACGGCCCTTGATTGTCCGTGTAAAACATGTCGCCGGCGGCATTCGGCCCGATGCCGCCCGGGCTGCGCACGCCGGAGCAAGTCGGGATGATTTCGCCAGTCGGAGTGATCTGCAAGCACCACCCGCGAAAGGGAACGTCGGAGGAAAAAGATCCGGTCAGACAGAGAACCGTCCAGATATTGCCGTCGCGGTCAGGCCGCGAACCGAAGGCATATTCATGGTAGTCGCCATTGATGCCCCACCCATCAGAGATGTTTTCAAATTGATCGGCGCGGCCGTCCCCATCGGTGTCTCGCAGCCGTTCGACTCCCGGGCGGTGGGTGATGGTCAAGGCGCCATCAGCGGCCGCGGCCACCCCAAGGATTTCGTGCAAGCCGCTAGCGAAGAGCGTCCATTTCGGTTGCGGCGGCTCGGCGTAGGCGCCCTCGACGATCCACACCTCCCCGCGACGGGTGCCGACGGCCAATCGCTGGCCGGGGAGAAGATCGATGCCCCCCGGCTCGATGACGGCGCCCGCTGGCATGGCCAGCGAGACCAGCGGATAGGACATTTCTTCCCTAGCCGGATCGGCGAGGGCAGTGGAGCACAGGAGCAGCGAAGCCAGACTGGGGACAAAACGTGAAGACATGGAGCAGAAAAAAGGAATGCAGATGAAACTGAACGAGGGATTACAGCCAGCGGTAGCTGATTTGCAGGCGAGCCTGCCCTTGGTCGAAAGTCACGGGAACAAGCAGCTGGCCATGACTGGAAACAGGCGCGGCCCCACCCTCGACTTTGACCTGAAGCGACCCGCCGATCCGCCAGAACCCGCCAGCCCCGGGCGCCGCGTCTTCGCTCGCACCCAGTCGAAAATACACAGTGCCCCCGGCGGGCGCAGCGCGCAGCGAAAGCGTCCTCACCAGTAGATCACTCGCTTCCGCTAGCCGGCCGACCGGCCGGATGGCATCATCGATTTCAACACCCTCTAGCGTGTAACGAAAGGTGGGCGCCCCGGCGGCATCGAGCGCGTATCCGCGATAGCGCGAGCGGGTGGCCCGGCCGCGCGGATCGAGCGCAGGCCACGGTTGGTCCGGGCTGGCCAAAACGGCAAATTCTTCACCGGCCGGTCTTTCCACCACAGCAAACCCCAAGGGCGAGATATCGCCGGCGCCGCGGCCGACCCAATGGCGGCCCGCATCGAGAAACGACCCTTTCCAAAGCAAGGCCAGACGCAGCTGATCCTGATCAAAGGCATAATGAAGCTGCTCAGGCGTGCCCACCGCAATCAGGCGGCGACTGCCTCCCGAGGGAGAAAGAAATCCGCGATACATGACTGGGCGACCGTCCGTAGCCGCTAAAATAGCTTCAGGAAACTCCTCGCCCGGAGGACGCTCGTCCTTCGACAACCACACCCGATCAAAACCTGGACCACTCCAAGCCAACGTCAGCGCTTCCTCACCACCACTCTCAAAATACTCAACTCGCACCCGACGCAAACCCGCCGCCAATTTAACTTTTTTGCGCTTCTCAGAATAGGGATGAACGCCGTCATGACGTATAACTTCTTGATCATCAATTACAAGTCGTGATCCGTCGTCAGATCCAAGATGAAAGACGTATTCGCCATCGACCGGAATCTCCAACCCGCCATTAAAAACTAGGCCAAATTGATCTCGCAGTGGGGTCACGCCGAGGGCGATAAGATTGTCATTGACCTCGTCGACGGAAACTTTGTTTTCCTGCGGCAGCGCGAGGAAGTCCGGGAGCTTATCCCAAGCGCCCTTGAAGACCATGCAGGTCAGCCCGCTCAGCCCTGGAGCGGGAGCGCGGCTGACGAGAATCCGGCCATTCATGATCATGGCATGCCCCGGAAAGGTGCAGACAAAATCGAGCACTCCCTCGGTGTCGGGCGCGGTGAATGCCACCTTTCCCGACTGGCCGGGATCAATCATCGGAGTGTGTGCCAGCACGCGCGGATCCTCCGGAATCCATTGTTTCAGCGGTCCTTTTTCGCCGAGTTCCCACGCTTTCTGGGCCACCTCCATGAAAACTCCCTCTTCTTTAAGAATCACGAGATTATGAGGAAGCTGGTCCGTATTCTGAAGGGTGATTTCCACCGACTGTCCTGGTTTCACCCGCACCGAGGATTGGTCATATTTCATCAAACCGGACTGGGTGCGCAGCTGGATGGAAACAGCGGGTTCGGCAGCCAGAACGACCGGAGCAAAAGCGGTCGTCAACGCCGCAACAAAAGCAAACTTCATCGGTGCACCCAAGCTGCCGGTGCCCTAGCTGCAACCCTAGAGTCAGGATGAAATTGCGCTATGGCGAGCGTAGGAGGAAACCGCATCATGAGCTGGCCTCAGGGCGGGCTCGGCGGCCGGGGGCGATGCCTCCAAATGTGTTGAGCAAACTGGGATTCTTCCAGTCCCGGGAAGTGGGCGACGCGTTCGAAGTCGCCGGATTCCTCAATGGCTTGGAGAAATTCCGGGGTTTCCTGGAGGATCAGATCGCGGTAACCGAAAGCAACCAGCAGCGGTCGTCCTTCGGCGTCCGACTGGGCCAGCAGGCGGCGCAATTCAACCAGATCCATTTCTAGCGAGTAGAGTGAAGGGTCGTAAACACTCGCTTCCGTGCGGTGGGTGACGGCCAGCGGCTGCACGCCATTGACGGGCAGAGCCAAAAAGCGAGCGACCTCCCGTAATGCTTGTTTGCCCATTTTCCGATAGGTCATGAGCGGCGAGGCGATAACGGTGGCCCAACCCAGCCAGGCCAGAACGACCACTGAAAGGGCGACCCGGGCCGCGAAACCACCACGGCGACGGGCGGTTTGGACGAGCGAGACGCTTCCCACAGCCGCCAGCACCAGACCGGCGGGCAGAAGATAGAGCATGTACCAACTGATCAGTAGTGTGCCGCTGGCCAGAGTGGCCGTGACAGCCAGCACCGCCGCCAGCGGCAGACTGATGGCGAGCACCCGGCCCGACGGGTCCGACCAAACATGACGGACGCCGGCGCCCACCAGCGCCGCCGCAGAAAGCACCAATAACATGACCGCCGCTGGAAACTCCACCCACACTCGCTGCAGCGAAGGATGACTGGCCATCTCCGGATTGCCATTAAACCAAGGCATTCCCGTCAGCAAAAACGATCCCGTGGTCAGAGCCCATTCCCAGTTAATCCCCGCTGAGAATACCGGATTATCGCGGATCGCCTGCCGCATTTGCGGAAGACAAGGCGCCATCAGATGAAGATAAACCGCCGCCGCCACCATGTGGACCGCTAAAAACGTGCGCCATACACCGTCACCCCGCCGCCAGAGCCAGACCAACGCCAGCACATTAAACGCGACAAGGAAATACAGCGATCCAGCAAAGGCCCACAACAGCATGACTTCGGTCGCCGCAAAAGCAGCCCACCACCGCAAGCGCCCGTCCGCCACCGCCCGGTCTAGCACCAACGGCAACAGCGGCGCCAACAGCAGCACCAGGCTGTGCGAACGCGCTTCCGTCGAATAACGCACATGCCATGGATGCACCGCCGCGACCGTGGCAGCAGTCATCCCAGCCCAGGCCCCACCCCAGCGGCGCGCCAGCAGCGCTATCACCACCAACGACCCGAGCCCAGCCACGAGAGCCGGCAGCCGCAATGGCACTTCCGCCGGCAACATGGCCCGAGCCCACCCCCGGCTTACGGCAAAGTCGTACGCCGCCCGCGCCGTCAGGCTGTACGGCACCCCGTTGTTGGCCATCTGGTTGCCCCAAAGGGTCACCTTCCACGAAACCGGCCGCCACTCGCGGGTCCCGTCTGGCTGCCGCTTGTGGTCCCCAGCCACATAGCGACGAAACGTGTACGTTTCATCATTGTACAAACTATGGCTCAATCGAGGCAGCCGCACCACCCCGCCCGCCACCACCACCGCCGCCAGCCCGACCCAGAACCACCGCCGCCACGACATCTCCGGCGTCGCACGGCCCCTCGCCGCCGCCGCCGGCAGCCACCACGACGCCGTGAGCGCTAAAACCGCGCAAACCACCGCCGAAAATAGCGCCGCATGCCACTGACCCTCAACAATAAAATCTTCCAAACGAGGTTTTTTCCCCTGAGCTAGCCGCGCCGCCACCAGCCCGGTCCAATCCTCGCGCCCGCCCACCACCACCATCGCCCCAAGCACCGCCACCCCGCCCAGAATCATCGCCGCCGTCCGCGCCGCGGCCGTCGGCCAAAGGCTGATAAGTTTCTTCTTGAACACACCCTTCGCATACGCCGAATCGCACGGTTTGCCAAGAAAAGAGCCCTCCATCCACTCCAAACTCGCAACAGGAATCAGCCCGCCCCATCACATCCAGCCATTGATCTGTGGCCGCGCCCGGGTTTGTTGCGATTTTCCCAATGGCTGACCTGCATGATGACCGATTCACCCGCTTCGCCTCCACGCGACGCTGGCTGGCCAGAGTGTGGACCGCCGTCCGACAAGCCCCCCATTTGACCCTGCTGGCCTCGCTCCTCGGGATCGCCGGTTCCGCCCTGCTCGCATGGCAAATGGGACAAAACGCCATCGGCGAACCGGGAGCGCCAGCCCAAGTGTTCGTGGCCAGCTCCCCACAAGCCGGACGAGAATTTGCACAGGGATTTATCGAGGAATGGCTGGGATGGACCCTCATCCTGATGCTGCCAGCCTTTGGACTCGGACTCATCCGGCTGCGCGGCCGCGAAATCACTCTCCCAGTAGCGGTAGCCTGTGGCATCGTGCTGCTATGGTGGCTGATGGAAGATGTCATGGCCACATTCTCAGGAGAAATGGCCCGCAGTCGACTCGGGGAAGACCGCTCCATGCCAGCTTATCTGGGCAAATTGCTAGTCACCGGCTTGGCTTTGCTGTCGCCAGCCGCCATGACCTGGCTCTACCAACGCGGCCGGGTCCTCGACCGCCACGTCCTGCGAACGTTCCTGACCCCTTTCGCCCTCTGCTTCTGCGGCCTACTGGCCTTGTTTATTTTCTTCGACTTCTATGACAACGGCAAGGACCTGATCGAAGCCCGCTTCGGGCCCGGCCAAATGTTGGTTTTCTACCTCGTGCAACTGCCAAAGTTCATGGTCGAGATTATTGACATCTCTTTGCTACTGGCGGTTTTATATGCTTTAGGACGGCTGTCACGGCACAATGAGGTCATCTCGATGGTCACCGCCGGGGTCAGCGTCACCCGCATCCTGCTACCGTTGTTTGTCGCCGGCGGGTTTGCCTCCATCATCACCCTGGCCTGTAGCTACCAATACGCCCCAGAAGCAGACCGCAAAAAGAGCGACTTGATGCAAATGGCGGATGATATGGGCGCCGATCGCCAAAACACGCGCGCCCGCACCAGCGCCCAACGCGTGGCCTACGTCAACCGCGAGGACCGACGGTTCTGGTATCTGGAAAATGTCCCCATTGACCTCAATGACCAGAATTCCATCACCGGAGTGGAAATCCATGAACTCAATGAGGATGGCTCATTGCGCTGGTCACTCTTCGCGCGGCGGGCCAACTGGACGCCTCCCGTGCGCCCCGGAGAATCCGGCGAATGGCGGTTCCGCAATGTGCGCGAAATGTTTCACTCCAGCGATCCGAAAAACTACCAGGACCTGCTGAGCGGTGCCGTAACCAAAACCGGATGGAGGGAGACCCCGTGGCGCCTGCTCAGCGAAAGCGCCAAACTGCCAGCCCAATTTCTCACCGTTCCCCAGCTCACCAGCTACTTGCGCATGAACCATGAATTTCCGGAATCGCGCCTAGCCAGCTACCGAACATGGTGGCACGACCGCCTCGCCCGCCCTCTGCGCTGCTTGATCGTCGTGCTCTTCGCCGCTCCGCTCGGCATCGTCTTCTCCCGCCGCGGCCTGATGGGAAGCGTGGCCTCCACCATCATCCTCTACTTTGCCATGTACTTCCTCACCACCATCTTCCTCCGCCTCGGAGAAAGTGGCAAAATCCCCGCCGCCAGCGCCACCTGGACGGTGAATATCCTCTTCGCCGTCGTCGGCCTCACCCTCCTCTGGCAACGGTCCACCGGAGCCAGCCCACTCGACTCCCTCCGCCGCTTCCGACTTTCCCGCCAGCCCACCACATGATTAATCAGGAATGGAAAATCAAAACCCGGGCGCACACCTGCTTCGTCACCGGGCAGCCGTTTGTCGAAAACGAACCGTTCTACACCGCACTTTTCGAAGACGGTGGCGATGAGGACGGATTCATCCGACGCGACTACTCGGTCGCCGCTTGGAAACAAGAACGCGCTCAACTCCAACCGTTTTCTCACTGGCGCAGCCTCTACGAACCGCCCAGTACCGAACCCGCCCGCCGCGAAGTCGTGGAAAAAGAAGGCGCCGAATCATTGCTACGCCGACTGATCGATGAAGACTCCCCGCTCACCGAAAATACCCGGTTCATCCTCGCCTTGATGCTCGAACGCAAAAAAACCCTCAAGGAAACCGATAGCCGTAGTCTCGGTAGCGCCCGCCTCCGCATCTACGAACATAGCAAAACCGGCGAAGTCTTTATCATCCGCGATCCCCAACTCAAATTAGACCAGTTGGAGTCCATCCAACGCGAGGTCTCCGACATGCTGGCCAGCCGGACCGCCCCTCCCGCCCCTCCCGAAGCCGGACAACCTGCCGAAGCCGAAAACACTCCCAGCGAGACACCACCGAGCGAGACACCACCAGAGGCGGCCTGAGCCGGGGCCGCAGTGAAGCGCGCGTCGGCCTTGACTGGCTTTATTTTACTTTCTCTGGGACTGCTTTTAGGATGGACAGCGTATGGGTAACGGCTTGTTTATCACTTTCGAGGGATCAGAAGGCTGCGGCAAGAGCACGCAGATAGAATCGCTGCATGCACATCTAGAGGCGGCAGGTGCCCGTACCATGGTGGTAAGGGAACCTGGCGGCACGGCCGCAGGGGAAGAAATCCGCCAGTTGGTATTGCAGCATCGCACAGACGACACCCCGATCGCTCCGGAGTGCGAATTATTGCTGTTCGCGGCGAGCCGGGCCCAGCTCGTTCGAGAAAAAATTGCACCTGCATTAAGTGCTGGTATTCACGTAATTGCTGATCGTTTTTACGATTCGACAACTGTCTATCAAGGATTTGGTCGGGGATTGGATCTGAGGGCCATCCGACAAATCAACGACTTTGCGGTGGGCCTCACTCATCCGGACCTGACATTTCTTCTGGATTTAGATCCCGCGGAAGGGCATGCCCGGGCCATGCAGCGGTCACAAGGGCGGCTCGACCGCATGGAGTCTGAATCCA
>JALRGB010000151.1 GCA_023253575.1 Verrucomicrobiales bacterium | reverse complement strand
GAGCTGCGCGTGCCGCTCGACCCGGGCCCGTTCGCCGAGGCGCAGCTGGCCCGCTTCCACGAGCTGCACACGAAGGAGTACGGCACGGCGCACGGCGACCCGATCGAGATCGTCAACGCCCGCGTCACCGCGACCGGGGCCAGCGACCCCAGCTACAGAAGATCCGTGGCCCCGGTTTCCACAATTGGCCGACAGGCCACATCCTTCAAGACACGTACGCGAAACCGCTTCTCCGCCGCCGGTCCCTACCAAAAAATCGTTCGGCGCCACAACCGAGGTCAGCGGCTCCAGCTACAGAAAATCCGAATCCGAGACCGTCCTTGTCACCGAGCGCGGCCTTCTTTCGTCGTTTGGCTTCCGCTTTGGCATTGGACGGTGGCATGGCTTTGATGGATTCGAGGTGGTCGCCAAGGTGGTTGGTTTCTGCGGTGGGGCGGCCGCCCGGAACGTACAGACAAAGCCGAGGCTAAGTGCTATCACGATTCGGCATATGGGAAGGAAGGGGGATGACCAAACCTACTCCATGTACCCGAGAGCGCGCAATCCGGGGGCGCAGGCGCGGGTCACGGCCGCCTGCTCGGCCGTCGGCAGCGCGGAAAATTTCGATCGCGTCGGCCGAAGCATCGCGCACGCCTCTTCCAGCCACGCACCATTCTCGAGCGACGGATCAATGAACCGGATCAATTCCGTCAATTTCTGATGCGGAGAGGCTTGAATGTCTTCGAATTTCACATTCAAGCGGCGACTGGGCGGCAGAGGAGCGAGCACGGTTTCCCCGACCATGATCAAATCGCTCCAGAAGGCACCGAAGTCAGCCAGCTCCAAAGGATAGTCTCTCAGCAATTTGGGCACGTCTAACCGGCGAAACACTAAGGCCTCCAGCATCAGGCCTAGAACGCTGCTCTTCTTGCGCAAAAACCCTTTGCGAGCATCAAAACCCAACGCTCGGAATTTCTTGAACACCGCGATCAGGACCCGAAAATTATGGTGCTGGCTCATCGATTGCGCCGTGTCCCGTCCGTCACGATAGACATGAATCACCCTCGCCTCGGGGAACAAATGCAACAACTTGGCCGCTTGCATGAGCGAGCCCCCAGAGCGTTCAACCCACACCTGCCGTCCGAAATGCCGGGCCAGATGCTCAAACAAGAAGCGATACTGATCGCCCAATGGGCGACGTGGCTGTGAACCGATGACCGGCGCCAGTTCATCAAAGAGCGCCTCAGGCTGGTCCGTGAGATGCGGCAATGTGATGGAAAGAATCGGCGGCATATTCCATGCCTTGAAGCGCGAAGAGGAGGCGTCATGGCCGTATAATACCTCGCTGACAATTTGTCCGTCGCGCAGCATGGCATTGACCGCCGCACTTTGCTGGCTGCAATTCTTCCACAGGCGGGCCCCATCTGGCCTCGACCACGCAAAGCCCGCCGATCCGAGAGTGGAAAAAAATTCCGAAATACTAAGCACCCCGGGGTGTCGGTTCAACATTTCGGAGACCATGGTCGATCCGCACCGGCCGGTGCTCAGAATCAAGACGGGGGCAATGGGCAGCGCAGGGGGCATGGTATTCATCGTGGGACAACGGGATCTTGCTCAGCATGCACATGCTGGGCCAGCTGGTAAGAAATGCCGCGCTCCGAATAAAGCGAGACATCGAGCAGTCGGCCAAAATGCTTATGGCGACGACGGTCCGCCATTCCCGGCACCCACCTACTCAAGACCCTAGCGGTCCGGTATTTCCACCGCAGCGACCACAACACGCCGCGCGTCGACTGCGCCGGGAACTGCAACTGATCCGCCAGCGAGTCGCCAATGAGCGCGCGCGATACCTTAAAAATCAATGAGGCCAAGGCCTGCCGCTCCGCCGGCTGCGTGATCCCCGAAACAACCGGAGCCGAATGAATCAAAGCATGCGCCAGCTGCACCGACTCCACCCCAAGAGGCGGCTCACATCGCATGCCCACTTCATACAAGCGCCACGCCTCCGTCTCGTCGCGAATTAGTAACTCCGGCGCCACCCCCATCAACTGGGCCGAACGCCGCCAGATCGACATAAAAGCATCGCGCTCCGACAGAGTGAAGATAACCCCCAAGGCCTCCGCCCGACGCAATAACACCGCCGAAAATAAACTAGTGGCCAAAGCCGTATGCGCCGCACTCAAGGGCACTCCCCACGCCGCCGCATCCCACTCCGGAGAAGCCAACAACAACCGTCGCACCCTCGCATGCATCAAACGTATGCGCACTGACAACTTCCAGCCGTCCGCCCCCGGCTCCAGCCCGCCCGGCAGAAAGATTTCCACCAGATGCCGATTATTCTGCTGCAGCCGCCGCACCCCTTGGTCAACCAGCCGCCCCGTAATGCTAAATGACTTGCTGATTAACGTGGTAAATCCCTCAATCAAAACCGCCGCCACAAAAGCACCCAAAATCATCTCGGAATGCGCAAAAAATGCCCGATTCCCAGCCACCACCTTCGATGAATCAAACCACTCGGGAACGTGACGGCTATCGCTGAAAAATGCTCTCAGTTCATCCGGAGCATCAGTCAATGCCTCCGGGCCGGATTCTACCCCAAGCTGCAACCAACGCGACACCGCCATTTCCGGAAATCGCGCCAATACTTCCATGACTGCATCCGCCTGCGGATCACCGACCGTCGTGTGACGCACATACCGGTCAGCCCCCGCTTTATCCCCCACCCTCGCCCGCGCCCACCCATCTGCATATGCCGTTGGAACATCCATGACTTATGGAAGAGTAATAAATCTGCGCATCCGACCCCAGACGGTCGTCGCCTCACCCGAGTCGGCCGCTAACAAAAATGCCCCTAACCCGGCAATTTTAATCGCCTCCACCACCAACTCCTGTCCCCCCACCACCACCACCTTCCCGCCCAAGGGCGTCACCCGCTTAATCAACTTGAGAAGCTCCCGCAGTCCCGCACTGCTGATCAATCTCAAGCCGCTCGCCTCCAACACAATGTCCATGTCGTCCACCCGTAACTCAGCCTCAAGAAATCGCCCAAAATCCGGTCCCGTGACGCTATCAAGAACCCCGTCCAGAGGGATCACGGTCCGACCGTTCTCACGCCGCAGGTTCCATGAAATCAATGCCATGCCACCTCCATGCCGTAAGAGTCCAACCGTCACAAGTCCGAAGTGGAAATCCCAAATCCCGCTCGTCGTCGGCCACAGCCGGTGCCGGCCAGCCGATTCCTCCAGTACGAACCGCCCCGCCTTTCTGCTCCCCACCGCGTACTCCCCAACGATGATCGTTCTATCCAGCATCACCCACCGCCCTCCCTCCCGCAGATACCGGCCGGGAACCCCGGCCAGTAGAGGAAGTGGCTCATCCTGCGGAATGAGCCACCCCCCGATTCAACCGACGCCCACGCTTAACGGGCAGCCAGATCGAGATCGAAACGGTCCAGATTCATGACCTTATTCCAGGCCGCGATGAAGTCGTCGACGAACTTCTGCTGAGCGTCGGCGCTGCCATACACTTCCGCGATGGCGCGGAGCTGTGAGTTGGAGCCGAACACGAGATCAACCGAGGTGGCGGTCCACTTCACTTGGCCGGACTCGCGGTCACGACCTTCGAAGAAATGCTCGCACATGGCGGATTTTTTCCATTCCGTGCTCATGTCCAGCAGGTTCACGAAGAAGTCGTTCGTCAAGGCTTCTGGGCGTTTGGTGAAGACACCGAGACCCGGGAACCCGACATTCGTATTCAACACCCGCAGACCACCCACCAGCACGGTCATCTCCGGAGCCGTCAAGGTCAGCAACTGCGCACGATCAAGGATCATCTCCGGCGCCGGCCGGTCAAGCGTGTGACCCAAGAAATTGCGGAACCCGTCGGCTTTGGGCTCGAGCACACCCATCGATTCGACATCCGTCATTTCCTGCGTGGCATCCGTCCGGCCAGGAGCGAACGGAACGGTCACCTCAAATCCCGCCTGACGGGCGGCCGCCTCAACCGCGGCACACCCACCCAGCACAATCAAGTCGGCCAGCGACACTTTCTTGCCGCCGGACTGGGCTGCATTAAAGTCATTTTGGATTTTCTCGAGCTTGGGCAGAATCTTGGAGAGTTCTGCCGGGTTGTTCACTTCCCAATCTTTCTGCGGGGCGAGGCGAATGCGGGCGCCGTTGGCCCCGCCGCGCTTATCGCTGCCGCGGAACGTCGAGGCCGAGGCCCAAGCGGTCGAAACCAGTTGGGAAGTCGACAGACCGGACGCCACCAAGGTCGCCTTCAAGCCGGCGATATCTTCGGCGTTGATGAGGGCATGATCAACGGCTGGCACTGGGTCTTGCCAGAGCTGCGGCGCGGGCACCATCGGTCCCAAGCAGCGGGCATAGGGTCCCATGTCGCGGTGCGTCAATTTATACCACGCCTTGGCAAAGGCGTCGGCAAACTCGCCCGGATGCTCCAGGAAACGCCGGGAGATTTTCTCATAGGCAGGATCCATGCGCAGCGCGAGATCGGTCGTGAACATCATGGGGGCATGCGTCTTGGACGGATCATGAGCGTCGGGCACTGTGCCCTTCGCAGCTCCGCCTTTCGGGGTCCACTGTTGAGCGCCAGCCGGGCTCTTGGTCAGCTCCCAGTCGAAAGCGAACAAATTGACAAAATACCCATGAGACCACGCCCTTGGCGTCGTCGTCCAAGCGCCTTCCAAGCCGCTGGTGATGGTATCCCCCGCATTGCCAGTGCCATGCGCATTTTTCCAGCCCAAACCTTGTTCTTCAAGGCTCGCGCCTTCAGGTTCGGGACCGACATTCTCGGCGCTGGCCGCCCCGTGCGCCTTGCCAAAGGTATGGCCGCCGGCAATCAGCGCCACCGTCTCTTCGTCATTCATGGCCATCCGGGCAAACGTCTCGCGGATATCCTTCGCAGAGGCCAATGGGTCCGGGGTGCCATTCGGTCCTTCCGGATTGACGTAAATCAAGCCCATCTGCACCGCCGCCAGCGGGGCCTCTAGCTTCCGGCCGTCCGCATAGCGCTTATCACCCAACCATTCAGTTTCAGGCCCCCAATAAATGTCTTCCTGCGGCTCCCACACATCCGCCCGGCCACCCGCAAAGCCAAAGGTCTTAAAACCCATCGACTCCAAAGCCACGTTGCCCGTCAATACCATCAAATCGGCCCAAGAAATTTTCTGACCGTACTTTTGTTTGATCGGCCACAACAAGCGGCGCGCTTTGTCGAGATTGGCGTTATCAGGCCAGCTGTTCAGTGGCGCAAATCGCTGGGTCCCATAAGACGCTCCACCGCGGCCGTCCGTTACACGATACGTGCCCGCACTGTGCCACGCCATCCGGATGAAAAACGGTCCATAATGACCGTAATCCGCTGGCCACCAGTCCTGTGAGGTAGTCATCAAATCATTGAGGTCCTTCTTCAAGGCCTCCAAATCAAGCTTCTTGAACTCGTCCGCATAGTTGAAATCACCCTTCAAAGGAGTGCTCTTCGAGGAGTTTTGATGCAAAATTTGCAGATTCAGCTGGTTCGGCCACCAGTCCCGGTTGGACATGGAGGAAGCCGCAGTGTGTCGGCTGGCCGGGGCCGCGGCACCCATCACAGGGCATTTGCTGGCAGAGGTGGTATCAGGCATATCGTCTTTAGTGGTTGGGGTGGATGAGGTTTTGCCGGGCTGTGCCAGCAGAAATGGACTGCCAGCCGTCATCAGAATACCGGCCATAAAGGCAGCCAGCCATGATGGCCCAGTTTTGGTGTGGCTTCCCGTAGGGAAATTTAGTGTCGTTCGCAGGCCATGGGCCCGCTTCGGTTGTGAGGGTGTTTTTTTCATAAGAAAGGATAAAAATGGCCGACGCCCGCTCTTTTTTCTGCAACCGCCAGCGCCCCAGCCCCGGAACGTCCGCCCCCACGTCTTACGTCTTCGCCAGACAGTCGGGACACGTCCCCCAATAAATGACCTCCGCTTCGTCAATCCGAAATCCCGATTCCCCAGATACCGACAAACACGGCGCCACCCCCACCGCACAATCCACATCCGCCGTCTTTCCACAGCCTCGACAAATCATATGATGATGGTTGTCGTTCACCCGGTCTTCATACAATGCCGGCGATCCGGCAGGCTGAATACGCCGAACTAACCCCTTCTGTACCAACAAATTTAGTGAATCATACACCGCCTGCCGCGAAATAACCCCAATCCCCAGACGCACCTCCTCCGCAATGTCCTCCGCCGTAGAATGCGGTCGACCACCCACCGCACGCAAAACCGCCACCCGCTGCGCCGTAATCTGCAGCCCGTGCTCACGAAGAAATACTGATGGATCGACTTTCACCAATGCTAGTCTGACCCAAATTCTGGACTTTGTCAAGACTTGGAACTTCACCACTCAGTGATCCCAACCCGCCCGCACCTACCGCCGAAGGGCCTCCCGCACGCTTCATTTCCATCGGTCCCGGATCCACTCGCGACCCCGACCCGGCCCCCAAACGGTGACGCAATTCCTCAGGCATTTGGCGCAAGGTTTCGGTGGCAGCAGCCGTGAAATCCCCTAATTTTTCAACGTTTCCCATTGCCGGGGCCTCTCCACCCCCGGGGCGCGAAGTCTCATAAAAATAATTCGAGCACTCACGCCCGCCAGCCCCAGCCCCAGCCATAGCCCCGGACCCGACCGACCATGCCCCCACCTTCACACCGCGACCGAAACTCCGTGATCCTGCTGGCTATCGTCGGACTGCTACACCAGACCGCTTGGACCATCGCCGCCGCTACGACCACTCCGGACCACGCCGCGCTGCCGCCCGCCGCCACCATCACGATCGATTTCAAACAACACATTCAACCGCTGCTGGAGGAACATTGCGTATCCTGCCACGGCGAGGAAAAACAAAAAGGCGGGCTGCGCCTCGACAACAAAAAACTGGCTCTGCAAGGCGGCGACGGCGGGAAAATCTTGGTGGCCGGACAGGGAGCAGAAAGCCGGATCGTCCATTTTGTCGCTGGCCTCGATCCGGATGAAATCATGCCGCCCAAAGGCCGGCCGTTGAGCCCGGTCGAAGTCGGCCTTCTGCGGGCCTGGATCGACCAAGGCGCGGACTGGCCCGACGATGGTAAGGCGGCCGTGA
>JALRGB010000441.1 GCA_023253575.1 Verrucomicrobiales bacterium | reverse complement strand
GCGGCGGCCGGGTCGTGGCCGCCCAGTCGGCGGTTTCGTTCGCGCCGGGCCTCGAGGAAGCGCACCAGGCCAAAAGCCAGCAGGGCGACGGCCATGCCGCCGGCGACCCGTTGCGCCGTCTGGGCGATCGGTGGTATGGCGAATCCAGCTTGCGCGGCTTGGGCCTGAGCGATCCGGCTCAGCACCGCGCCAAACCCCTGACCCCATCCCGCAATGACCGCAAAAACCAAACCCCGTCCCCAAGGCAGCGGCTCGCCGGGCCGGTGCAGGGCCAGACTGAGCCCGGCTAGAATGACCGTGATGCCGCCCGCCAACTCCCAGCGCAGTGGCGAATGCAACAACCACCAGTCGCCCCACGCCCCAAAGAGGACGCCGAAACTCATCATGATAAGAACCGTCAGACGGGCGCCCAGATGAGGATAGGCCAGAAAGAGCGCCACATCCCCCAGCCCAAATCCGACGACGCCGCTCAAGACATACCATCCCACCGTTTCGTCACGAATGGACTCTGGAAACCAAGCCAGAGTCATCAGCCACAACAAAAGAGTGGCCGGAACAAGCCGCCAAAAGTTGGCCGAGATGCCGCCCAGCAGCAGGCTGAGCCGCCGTCCGCAAATCGCGGAACAGGCGAAAAAAAAGGTGGCCAGCAGAGCGGGAATCATGGGGTTTGCACGAGCGTATCAGTGAGACGGCGGTGGCCGGCGGGCGCCGCACCCGCGTCCGGAGGGAGTCGAGCGGAGAGCGGCGAGCCGTTTCAAAAGCCAGACCTTTGATCATCCGTGTTGGATCAGACATCCAGCGATGATATTAATTCTTTGCTGGGTATTTCGAGCGCGCCTCGCGCCTCGCGGTGTTGCGGTGTTGCGGTGTTGCGGTGTTGCGGTGTTGCGGTGTTGCGGTGGCGGCGCAACGAAACCGGCACATGGAAGCTATGGCAGGGTGGGCGGGTTTCGCGATAGCATCGGGCTTGAGCCAGCTGGCGGACAATTCTTTAGCATCTTGGTATGCAGATCGCTTTTGTGACTGACACGTTTCCTCCTGACCTCAACGGTGTTTCGTTGACGATGGACCGTTTGCGGACGGGGCTTGAGTCTCGGGGGCACCGGGTGACGGTGGTGCGGCCGGGTGGTGGTTTGGGGCGGGGGAGAGTGGGGCGTCGCGAGGTGGGGGTGCGGTCGCTGCCGGTTCCTGGGTATCCGGGACTGCGATTTGGGATGCCCTCGTGGGGCCGGCTTTGGCAGCTATGGTCGGTGGTGCGACCGGACGTGGTGTATGTGGCGACCGAAGGGCCGTTGGGATGGGCGGCGATCGTGGTGGCCCGGTGGCTGGGGATACCGGTGACCTCCGGGTTTCACACCAATTTTCACGAATACCTGCATGTCCGCGGGTTGTCTCGTCTTCAGCCGATGGTGCTGCGATACCTCCGCTGCCTGCACAACTGTACGGCGATGACGCTGGTGCCGTCGCACGATGTGAGGCGACAACTTTGCTCCCACGGGTTCAAAAACTTGGAGATCTTGAGTCGCGGGGTGGCGGCCGACATGTTCACTCCGGCGCGCCGCGATGCCTCCCTGCGCGCGGCGTGGGGCGTGCGCGATGGGGCCCGGCCGGCTCCGGTTTTTATGCTGGTCGGACGCCTGGCCCCGGAAAAAAACCTGCCATTTGCGTTGGAGACGCTGGAAAAACTGACGGACGGGCGCGGTCATTGCGTGGTCGTTGGCGATGGTCCGGATCGGGCGGCGCTGGAATCGCGATTTCGTTTTGCCCGCTTCACGGGCGCGCTGCGCGGAGAAGAACTGGCCCGCCACTTTGCCTCCGCTGATGTGTTGCTCTTCCCCAGCCTGACGGAAACATTCGGAAACGTGCTGCTCGAAGGCCTCGCCAGCGGACTGCTGACTCTTGGTTTTGATGGCCGTGTCGTCCTCGCCAAATCCTCTTTCCTCCGTATACTCACCCGTACCGACCGCCGCATGATCCCTGATTCCCGTCAGCCCGCCGACCGTTTTGTTCGCTTCAAGACCCTTTTTCTTTCCGATGTGCATTTAGGCACTCCGGATTGTAAAGTGCATGAAGTCAATGACTTGTTGCGAAGGAGCCGCTGTGAAAAGCTGGTCCTGAACGGCGACATCATAGATGCTTGGCACCTTGCGCGTCGGCGTCATCACTGGAGCACGGCGCACACGCGATTTATCCGCTTGGTCCTGCGCAAGTTGGAGAAAGAAAATACCGAAGTCGTGTATTTGCGCGGCAACCATGATGATGTGTTGCATCGTTTTCTTCCGTTGCGCTTGGCTCGGTTTTCGATTGTCAACGAGCACATTCACCAGACTCCGCAGGGTGATTATCTGGTCGTGCACGGCGATGGATTTGACCAAGTGACGACGCAGCACCCATGGATTGCCCGGCTGGGGGCGGTGGGATACGATCAGCTGCTGCGTCTGAACCGGGTCTACAACGGGTGGCGGCGCATGCGCGGCAAAGAATATTTCTCGTTGAGCAAAGCCATCAAGGCGCGGGTCAAGAAGGCAATCAGTTTCACTGGCCGTTATGAGGAGCAATTGCAGGGGCTGGCCACCGAGAAAAAATGCCGTGGCATTATTTGCGGTCACATCCACACGCCCGCGGATAAGTTGGTCGGTTCGATTCATTATTTGAATTCCGGTGACTGGGTGGAATCGCTGACGTGCATTGTCGAGCATCTGGACCGTCGGCTTGAGGTGCTGCATTACCGGGATTTTCTGGTGTTGGCTGGGCCGGTGCCCACTCCATTTTCCTCCGGGGCGCCGCGATCGACCCCTTGATGACTGACCGATGCCCTCCCTTTTTTCAGATTTATGGACCGACGCCTGTCGGGCAGCGGCCGGATTGATTTTTGTTGAGGCCTGTGCGTTGTGCGCACAGTCGACGGCGGGATCGGCGGGATCAGCGGTGCCGGGGCTGTGTCATTCCTGTCTCCAGTCACTGCCGCGGCTGGGTGAGCCGCGCTGTCGGGTGTGCGGCGAGTGGTTTATGGGAAATATCCCGGGGCCATTCCAGTGCGCCAATTGTACGGGCCGGAAGTTTGCCTTTGAGTTTGCCACCGCCCCTTTCAAGGCGCGCCGCGGCATGCGCGACATGGTGCACCGCTTTAAGTATCAGCGGGAATTGTGGCTCGGCGAAACTCTCGGTCGCCTGCTGGCCACTGCGCTGCACGGACCCACCGCCGATGAACGGCTGGCCGCCTCCGATCAATGGCTCCTCGTCCCCGTGCCGCTGCATCCGCGACGCCTCCGGGAACGTGAATTTAATCAGGCGCTCGAACTCGCCTCCGTCACCAGCCGCCACACCGGCTGCACGGTGGCTGATGTGCTCCGCCGTACCCGCTACACGTCAGGTCAGGCCGCCATGACGCGCCACCAGCGTTTGCACAACCTGCGCGGGGCCTTTCGGTTGCGCCGCCCCCGCCCGTGGCGTCCGACCGCGGAGTCAATGGTGGTCGGACGCCGCCTCCTCATCGTCGATGACGTCTTTACCACCGGCGCCACCGCCCAAGAATGCGCCCGCATCCTGCTCAAATACGGCGGCGCTCGCCAAGTGGCCGTGCTGACGCTGACCCGCGGTTAATTCCGCGCGGTGAGCCCGCGCGGATGATGCAGCGCGAACCCGCGCGCCAGATCCGTCACCAGCCGAGGACCTGAGCAAAGACGAGCGGAGCGACAATCGTGGCATCGCTCTCAATCACATATTTTGGCCCGTTCTCGTCCAATTTGCCCCACGTGATTTTTTCGTTGGGCACCGCCCCGGAATAACTCCCGAAACTGGTCGTCGAGTCGCTGATCTGGCAAAAATAATCCCACAACGGAATCTTCCGGCGTCCGAGGTCCTGATGCAACATGGGCACGACACAAATCGGGAAATCGCCGGCAATGCCGCCGCCAATCTGGAAAAACCCGAGTTTGGACTTTTTGGTGTATTCAGTATACCACTCGGCCAAACGCATCATGTACTCAATGCCGCCCCGCATGGTGCGAGGGTCTTCCACATCCCCTTCGATGCAATGCGCCGCAAAAATATTGCCGCAGGTGCTGTCTTCCCATCCCGGTACAAAGAGTGGTAAATCGCGTTCGGCGGCCGCCAGCAGCCACGAATTTTTGGGATCGATTTCGTAGTATTGTTCGAGCACGCCTGAGTTGAGAAGCTGGTAGGCGAACTCATGCGGGAAGAACCGCAGACCGTTTTTCTCGGCTTTGTGCCACAAGGCGACGAGGTGTTTTTCAATGCGGCGGATGGCTTCGCCTTCGGGGATGCAGGTGTCGGTGACCCGGTTGAGGTGTTTTTTGAGAAGTTTCACCTCGTCCTTCGGAGTGAGGTCGCGGTAATTCGGAACGCGTTCGTAATGAGTGTGGGCCACCAAGTTGTAGATGTCCTCTTCAAGGTTGGCGCCGGTGCAGCAAATCCCGTGGATCTTGTCCTGACGAATCATTTCCGCCAACGAAAGCCCCATTTCAGCGGTCGACATGGCGCCTGCCAACGTGACAAACATGCTGCCCCCTTTGGCCAAGTGCGCTTTGTAGCCTTCGGCCGCATCAATCACGACCGCTGCATTAAAGTGGCGGTAGTGGTGCCGGACAAAGGTCGAAATCGGCCCGTCCGGCGGGGTGGCAGCGGCCGGTGAGACGGCAGAAGAGGAGGGGGCGGCCTTGGCCGCTTTGCTGGTTTTGGCAGCCTTGCCGGCCTTGCTGGCCTTGCTGGCCTTGGCCGGTTTTTTCGTCTTAGATGGTGTAGCCATGGGGCGGATAAGTCGGAGTGTGTCCGACGGGTCAGAGTGATGGCCGGGCTGGGTGCGTCTACGGCGGCGCCCCTACGTCCGGAAAGTCAGCAATCGCACAGGAGCGGCGTAAAGCAATAACCACCATGCGTCATGATGCCGCTGTACCCAGCGAGAAGCGCACATGGCGTGCGGCGTGTCGCTCATCGTTTTCGTTATGGCTCTGATTGTCCTGCGTTTCGAGGCCATGGGCCAGCTCTGTCGGCTCCTCATTTTCCCTTCGGTGTCCTATTGGGGCAACGCGCGCGGGTTTTACGGTGGTGAGAAAAAACCTTCCCCGAAAGGGGAACGGGCGATACGATGACGGAAAGATCCTGTGTATATCATGTTTCCATCTCGTTTTTTGCTCGTTCTTGCTATTTGGTATGGTTTTTTTATGGCTGGTCTGGCTGCTCAGACCATTCATCCGTCGGACTATGGACGGGTCGTATTGCATTTGCAGGCGGGTGATCTGGTGCAGGACAATGCCTCACCGGTGACCGCGTGGGGGCCGATGACGGCGGCGGGCACGGCGGCTCCGACGTTCACGGCGGCGGAGCCCAAGTTTAACAACCGTCCGGCGGTGAAATTTGATGGCACGACCGATTACATGACGTGGTCCGAGGCTGGAATGAATGTGCGGACGGTGATTGCGGCAGTGGTTCTTGACTCGGGGGCGCCGGCGGACGCCTGTTTGGTATCGAATGGCGGCGATGATCTTCATATCCGGCGGAATGCCTCCACGCTGGCGTATCGTTCGCCGGGCAAGGGGCTGGATGTGTACAATTTTTCGGGTGGCGTGCCGGCTGGCACGGTGACGGTCAATACCGTGGCCAGTGGAAACTTTGTCTTGAACACGCCGCACCTGTTGGTGGCGACCGCCGGTGCCGAGAAGAATTATTCGGCCTTTTGGCTGGGCAACCCTGGGACGACGATTGGCGGGTACTGGCGCGGCAGTGTGGCGGAAATGATTGTGTATGAAGGCGTGCTCACGCCTGACGGACTGGCTAGCGTCGGTTGGTACCTGCAGAACAAATATGGTCTGGCCACCACCCTGCCACCGCCTAAACCGTTCGTGCGCTCGCTGTCCGCCACCCAAGGGACCGTCACCTCCTCGGTCGGCGTGCTCTCCGCTCCGGGTCAGACGGTGACATTCAATTGGAACGTGGAAAATGCAGACACTGTCGCCATTGACCAAGGAGTTCTGGTCGGTGCTACCGAGCTGACTGGCAGCCGGTCTACCTCGGCGACGCAGACGACGACTTACACGCTCAGCGCGACCAATGCGCAAGGGACGGTGACGAAATCAATCACGCTGCATGTCGGGGTGGCGCCGCTGCCGGTGCGGATCAACGAATTCATGGCTGAAAATGACGATACGCTGAAGGACGACGATGGCGACGCGTCAGACTGGATTGAGATGTTTAATCCGAATCCTTTTGCGCTTGATCTGGCTGGTCTGCGATTGCGAGAGGCGGCTCAGCAGTGGGATTTTCCGGCGGGTGCATTAGTGGAGGCGGGTGGGTATCGGGTTGTTTTTGCTTCGGGCAAAAACCGTACGAATCCAGCGGCGGTCTTGCACACGAATTTTGCGTTGAGCAAGGCGGGTGAATATCTGGGACTGATCCGAATTGCCGACGGCTCGGTGGTCGGGGAATTTGCCCCTGGTTACCCGGTACAGGGGACGGACCGATCATATGGATGGTGGGGGGAACCGGCGAGAGTTGGGTATTTTGGCGCTCCCTTAAGCCGGCCGACGCCGGGGGCAGCCAATGCAGCTCAGGGCTCTGCTGGATTTCTGGATGACACGGATGCCGTGGCTTTTGCCGTCGGTCGCGGGTTCTACAACGGGCCCGTCCACGAGACGATTTCCGGGGGCACCCCAGGAGCGAGGCTGGTGTACACGACCAATGGTTCGACCCCCACCGCCACCAATGGCACGGTGGTGGCGGCGGTCGACGCGGCCACGCCCCCGACGCTCGCTCTGACCATTTACCCGGGCGCCGTGCCGCCGGATGCGATTGGTCTGGGTATCGGCTCGATTGGCGGTACGACCACCGTGCGGGCCGCGGTTTTTAAAGACGGCTTTGCGCCGACTCGGGTGGTGACACACACGTATGTTTTCAGCGCGGTGGTGGCCCGCCAGAGTGTGCAGGACGCCCGCAGCCGCGGCTGGCCGGCGTCATCGGTCAACGGCCAAGCGCTGAAATACGGCATGAATGCGGCCGCGGTTAATGCGTACACCGACGCCACGGTCATCGAGAGCCTGCAGTCGCTGCCGTCGATTTCGCTGGTTACTGACCAAGCTCACCTGACGGCGGCATCGACCGGTATTTATGTCAATGCGGACCAGCATGGCCCGGCGTGGGAACGTCCGGTTTCGGTTGAAATGTTGTATCCTCCGGGGTGGTCCGAGCCTTCAGGCATGGCGCCCTTTCAGATCAATGCCGGTCTGCGCATCCGCGGCGGTTACAGTCGTAATGATCCATTTCAGAAACACGGGTTGCGCATGTATTTCTCTGGCGACTACGAAGGGAAATTGCGCCAGCCCATCTATGGTGCCGAAGGAGCCAGCGAGTTTGGTAAACTCGAGCTCGGCATTGGCTCGAATTACGGATGGTTTCGCGAATCGAGTTACGGCAGTGGTCGTTTCAACACGCTGTGTCGCGACCCGTTCAGCCGTGACACTCAAGGGGCTTTGGGACAGCCGTACACCCGCACGCGGTACTTTCATGTTTACCTCAACGGCGTTTATTGGGGCGTTCACTACCTAGAAGAACGCGCCGAAGCCGACTACGCCGCCAGTTATATGGGCGGCACCCGGGACGATTATGACGTGGTCAAATGCGGCAATCACGTCGGCGGCTTCCAGACAGAAGTGACCGACGGTGACTTGCTTGCGTGGCGCACCCTCTGGCAAAAAGTGCGCGCCATCGGCACTAGCACCGCCGCCACCCCGACTACCGCCCGCTACTTCGAGCTCGAGGGGCGCAACCCCGAGGGCGTCCGCGATGCGTCGCTACCCGTCCTGCTCGATATCGATAATCTCATTGATGAAATGCTGGTGATT
>JALRGB010000411.1 GCA_023253575.1 Verrucomicrobiales bacterium | reverse complement strand
ATCGATCGTAAAGGAGCACGGCCGCTCCGCAATCAGATCCGGTCGGGCGGCCGGGCCGCACGGACCGCGGCGATCGCGGTGCGTAGTCCGGTCGGGCCGCCGGCGGTCTGGTGCAGGCGTACAGGCTTTTGGCTGGTGATTTCGGGCATTGAGGCGTCGTGGGTGTCGTGGGTGTCGTGGGCGATGTGACGCCAGATTTTGCCAAATGCGCTGAGCCGGGCATGATAGGCGGAGTATGCGCTATATTTCGACCCGTGGGCAGACGCCTTCGCATTCGTTCACTGAGGCTGTGGCTGCCGGGCTGGCTGCTGATGGCGGATTATTTTTACCGGAATCGCTGCCGGATTTGTCTACTTGTGTGACGGGTTGGGCGGGTTTGGGCTATGCGGAGCTGGCGGCGGAATTTTTCCATCTTTTTGGACCGGAGATTTCGCTCGACGAGTGGCATGCGTTGACGAGTGAAGCGTATGGTCGGTTTGATCATCCGGAGGTGGCGCCCGTGGTACGGTTGGACGACCGGACCTTTGTTCTGGAATTATTTCATGGGCCGACCTTGGCCTTCAAAGATTTTGCGTTGCAGTTGCTGGGGTTATTGTACCGGCGGCAGGTGGCGCGCACGGGGCAGCATCTGGCGGTGTTGGGGGCGACGAGCGGCGACACTGGATCGGCAGCCATACACGGATGTTTGGGGCAATCTGGAATCACAATTTTCATCTTGTACCCAGATGGACGGGTGGCGCCGCTGCAAGAGAGGCAAATGGCGTGCACTGGGGCGGATAATGTTCATGCCCTGTGTGTTCCGGGGACCTTTGATGATGCGCAACGTGTGGTCAAAGAAGCATTTGGAGATGCCGGATTTGCTCGCGAGGTCAACCTCTCGGCTGTGAACTCGATCAATATTGCGCGGGTTCTGGCTCAGTGTGTTTATTACCTGTGGGCCTGGTTGCGGTTGCCGGACGAGGCCCGGGCGTCAGGAGTCGAATTCGTCGTGCCGACGGGGAATTTTGGCAACATCCTAGCGGGCTGGCTGGTTCAGCAGATGGGGGCGCTCCCGGGCGTCCGCTTTCGCGTGGCCACCAATCAAAACGACATTTTGCATCGGTTTTTTACGACGGGTGAGTATGAGGAAGGGGAGGTCCGGGCCAGTCATGCGCCGAGCATGGACATTCAGGCGGCGAGTAATTTCGAGCGGTTTTTATACTACTTGTTGGGGGAGGATGCGGAGCGCACCCGAGCTGCGATGGCCGAGATGAAGTCATCTGGGCATTTGAGTTTGGGGCAGGCTCCTGCCACGACGCTGTGTTCGTCGCGAGTGGATGATCATGGGATTGTCCAGACTTTGGCTCATGTGTGGCAACGGTATGGCTATGTGGTCGATCCGCATACGGCCTGCGGATTCTTTGGGTTGGCGACCGATCGGGTCAGCGTGATACTGGCCACAGCTCATCCGGCCAAATTTCCCGAAGTGGTGCGGGAGGCGTCGGGTGTTGAGCCGGTGCACCCGAGTCTGGAGGCGTTGAAGTCGAAACCGCTCGTGCGGCGGCGTCTCGCGGCGGATTTGGGAGCGGTAGAAGAATATATGCGACGTGCGCTGGCCGTCCCACCGTCGATTGCGGTCGCCCCTCAGTCATAAAATTTGCCAAATCTGGAAGTGACAAATCCACGCTGACCGGTCAGCCTTCGGCCGCACTCGTTGCAT
>JALRGB010000380.1 GCA_023253575.1 Verrucomicrobiales bacterium | reverse complement strand
GGTATTTTTGCCGGGGGCACCGTGGTTTTTGTCTGGGCTTTTACAGAACTCGGCGTCCCATTGATTTTTGATTACCCAAGGGTGGTATCGATGCAGATATGGGAAGGCTTAAAAGATTTGAGTGGCAACCCGTTTCCCTATGCGCTGGTCGTGGTGGTCTTGATGTTCAGCTCGCTGATTTTTATTCTCAGCAAGCGTTTCTTTGGCCGCAATGACTTTGCTTCGGCTGGCCGCGCGAGTACGGCAGTGAGTGCGCGCGAACCAGACCGTCCGTGGCAGCGATGGGCCTGCACGGGATTATTTGCCGGCGTCACCGCGATTGCCCTGCTGCCCCATCTCGGCGTGCTGCTGGTCAGTTTCTCCCAAGACTGGTACCAATCCGTCATTCCGTCATCTTTCACACTGCAGAATTACACAGATGCCTTGGGTGACCCGCGCACGGTGGGATCGATCGCTAACAGCCTGAAATACGCCTCGCTCTCGACCCTCGTTGATCTCGTGCTGGGGGTTAGCATCGCCTGGCTCGTCTGCCGCAGCAATATGCCCGGGCGCCAATGGCTGGATTCGCTGGCCATGCTGCCACTCGCCGTTCCCGGACTGGTCATGGCTTTCGGATACCTCGCCATGACCCGCGAAGGCCGGCCATTTCACTTCCTGATGCCCGACGATAACCCTGTCATCATCCTCGTCATCGCCTACAGCGTGCGACGGCTGCCGTATATCGTGCGGAGCGCGATCGCCGGATTCCAGCAGACCAGCGTCACACTCGAAGAAGCCGCCATGAATCTCGGCTGCCCGCCCGCCCGCACCTTCTGGCGGGTCACCGCCCCCCTCATCACCGCCAATCTCGTGGCCGGCGGATTGCTGGCCTTCGCCTTCGCCATGCTGGAAGTCAGCGATTCGCTCATTCTCGCCCAAAAACAAGAACACTTCGCCATCACCACCGCCATTTATGATCTCTTCGGGGCGCTGGGCAGTGGCGAAGGCATGGCCTCCGCCCTCGGCGTCTGGAGCATGATTTTCCTCGCCCTCACCATCATCGGCGCCAGCGTGGTCCTTGGGAAAAAACTGGGCGCCCTCTTCCGCGTGTAACCAATAACCCCCACCTCCCCTGCTTCCTCAAGCCCCGGCTGATCCCCCAGCTCCCCAGAAAATGAGTGACCGCGGGAGCGCCCATGAAGGCATCAGTTTCATCTCACAGGAATCGTGAGCAGCGGCGCCTCGGCGGGAGGCGAGGCCTGAATGCGGTACAGTTGCATTAATAAAGCTAAGGTATCCTTCGATTCAATATCGTCATGACTGATGCTGTAGTAGTGGCCGTTGTGACGGACCCAGACCATGGAGTCCCGCAATCGGGAGTCTGAAACCCGGATATTGAGCTTCCCGTTGGCCTCGCTCTTTCTGGCCCGCCGTTCTTGTCCCGGCGGGGTGGGCGTATTATGCGAGGCGGCAAACATCACATCGAAAAGCGACCGAAACTGACACGCCTGCAACGAAAATTCTTCTTCGCCGATTTTCAGGGCATACCCGGTCGGAGCAGCGATCACGGTCAGCTCGTACTGCGTCTGGGCGGCCTTCAGTCTGGCCACAAATTCTTGAAATTTCGCGGCGCTGGGGGCTTCGGCATGATTGACGAGAACCGCCCCGCCCGGCAGGGTGACTCTCTCAATCAACAAAGTGGCCAGCGGTTCCACCGGCCATCCGGCCCGCAAAAGCAGGCAAAACGTCTGCGGCGAAATCTCAGTCAGCAGCTGTTGTACATAATTTTTCCCTTCCACTGTGGCATAAGTCACGGTCGGTTTGGTCGAGAAGGCATAGTCCAC
>JALRGB010000311.1 GCA_023253575.1 Verrucomicrobiales bacterium | reverse complement strand
CGCCACCTGCTGGAACTCGCCGGGCACCAGCACCCATCTCAAACCCGGATGCACGGGCGACTGCCACTGGCCGGCAGCCAGCAGAGCGGATGGCGCCTGATGATGGAGATAGGGAAAATAACGGCTGTGGGCGACCGCCAGCCGGAGCGAATCAAGGTCGTTTTCAAAGCTGATGATCTGCAGGGGACGCAGCGGGCGGGTCCGAGCCAGCTCCTGATAACACTGAATGGCCGCCATGGCGTTAGCGGCCGCACCCAGTCCCACATCCCAGATAATCAATGGCTCAACACTTGTTTCAATCAAACGACCAGCAAGGTCCGACTGCCCGACATAGAGGCTCCTCGCCTCCTCAATAGGCGGCGTCACCGAATGCATGATCTCTCCCGATGCCCGGTGACGAATACTGGAAAAACCCGCCGCCGCGGTGTGAATCTCGTAGGCCCCGAGCGTCGGACGCGACGGCGCCCGAACCGCCGGCGGCCGCACGCTGGGGTGATCAATGTCCTCAACCCCGAGGAGCGGCCGCATGGCCTCGTAAAAGGCCAGAAACCGGTCATCAAGAATGCTCTGACGGATCTGCCGCATCAAGCGTTGATAAAAATGCAGGTTATGCTGACCCATCAGATACCATCCCAGCGGCTCGTCGGTCTTGGTCAGGTGGTGCAGGTAAGCCCGGGTATATTTTTGACAGGTCGGGCATGGGCAGGCCGGATCCGGCGCCTCCTGACTGAATTTATAGACCGAGCGCCTAAACTGCAGCAGCCCTCGGGAGGTGAAAATCGACCCGCGCTTGGCCAGCTGCGTTGGAATGATGCAGTCAAACATGTCCACGCCCCGGTGCACGGCCTCAAGAAGATCAAGCGGCGTGCCCACCCCCATCAAATATCGCGGCCGATCAGCCGGCAACAGCGACGCCGCATACGCACAAACATCTTCGCGCTCGCTCTTGGCCTCGCCCACAGCCAGCCCACCAATAGCAAAACCGTCAAATGGCAGCTCCATCAACCCCTCCGCACTCTGGCGCCGCAGGTCAGGAAAAAGCGCCCCCTGCATGATCGCAAAAAGCGCCGGCGGCGCGTCGCCGCGCGCCTCCAAACTCCGCACCGCCCAGCGCTGGGTGATTTCCAACGCCGCCCGCGCCTGCGCCTCGCTCGCCGTCGAGGGGATACACTGGTCCAACACCATCATGATATCACTGCCAATCGAAAGCTGCGTCTGGATACTCAATTCCGGACTGAGCAAAATACTGCGGCCATCCACATAACTCTGAAACACAGCACCCTGCTCACTCATGGCACGAGAATGCGGAAGCGAGAAAATTTGATACCCCCCAGAGTCGGTCAATACCGACCGGTCCCACCGCATAAACCCATGAATGCCCCCACTGCGCTCAAAAACCTCAGGCCCAGGCCGCAACAGTAAATGATACGTGTTAGCCAACAAAATCTGCGAACCACACGCCTCCAACACTTCCACCGGCTGCGATTTGACCGTCGCCTGCGTGCCCACAGGCATAAAAAGCGGGGTCAATACTTCGTTGTGCAACGTGCGAAAACGAGCCGCCCGCGCCCGGGAACCGGTCGCAGTCGCTTCAAGCTGAAAATGCAGTCGGGAATGAGACATGAATCGCCCTCTCAGTAACGCCAAATTTCCATCCGTCGAGAGCCGGAGACGGTTTCCCTCAGCCGTCCAGCCGTGCCCCTACGCAGCCCACACTCTGCTCACCACCGTCACCACTGTCAGCGCCCCAGCCCAGCCCGTCAGCGAACCGCAATCAAAGGACGCACCGCCTCCAATAGTTTCGTCAGGCTTTCTTCCTTCGTCTCCTGCTCGGTATCAATCCGCAATCCAGTAAACGGCTCATTTGGAACCTCGAAAACAGAATCCCGGCCTGTAAAATGGGCGACTTTTCCTTCGGCCGCTTTTTGATATAGCCCTTTGGGATCGCGGCGGGTGCACGACTCAAAGGTGGCATGGACGTACACTTCCAGAAAGTCAGCCTCCCCCACGACCTGACGCGCCAGACTACGCAGGCTGCGATAGGGACTGATAAATGAACAAATAGTGATCAAGCCACTGTGCACAAAAAGTTTAGCCACCTCAGCGACCCGGCGGATGTTTTCGCGGCGGTCCTCCTCGGTAAATCCCAGCCCGCTGTTCAAACCGGTACGCAAGTTGTCGCCATCCAGCAGCACAGTCGCCCGCCCCTCGGCATGAAGCGTTCGCTCCAACAAATGCGCCAACGTGCTTTTGCCCGATCCAGACAATCCATAGAGCCAGATCACCGCCGCCCGCTGGCCCAAAAGCAATTCTTTCGCCTCGCGACCAAGCTGGCGGTGAAATTCAGGATGGATGTCGTTGCTCATATGTTGGCTCCCATAAACGTATGGATGCCACACTCGGTTTTATCAAATCCTTCCCACCGGCCGGCCCGCTCACCCTCGCCCGAGCCCGCCAGCTTGGTGCACGGCCAGCACCCAATCGAATGATAACCGCGATCATGCAGCGCATTGTACGGGATTCCCTCGCGCTTGATATGACCCCAGATCGCCTCGCGACTCCAAGCCGCCATCGGGTTCAGCTTCAATAAATGACGCGCCCGCAGCTTGTCGAACTCGTAAAGCTCCAACATCTGCGTCGTAGCCCGGCCGTCCGACTGGTTGCGCCGCACCCCGGTTATCCAAACATCCAGCCCCGCTAACTTCTTCTGCAATGGCAATACCTTGCGCATCGCACAACACGTGTCGGGATTCGATCGCCATAACTCCGGTCCATACGTCCCAGCCTGCTCGTCCACCGTCTGCTCCGGATGCATCGCCTCAATCACAATACCAAAATGCCGCTCCAGCCGAGCCTTCAATTCATACGTCTCCGGAAATAACAACCCCGTGTCCAACGTGAAAACAGGAAATCCCAGCCCCAGCTTCACCGCCTGATCAATGATAACCAATCCCGACCCCTGAAAACTCGTGCCAATCGCCGCCCGCACCCCAAATTTCTCCCACGTCCACACCAACACATCAGCCAAGGACGCCGTCTCAAAAACAGCCGCCTGCGCACGTACATCCAAATCAGGAACGCAAGCGGCCAACTGTAACCCGCTGGCTAGCCCAATCGAGGTGTCTAAACTTCCACTCACTACTACCGGTAGCCCTACATCATTTATGGCAACTAACGAATTGCGAACTCCACCCATCGGAATGGACTTAACTATCAACACATCGGCACAATTTCTAATTGCAGCAGGATCGATATTTTTTGCTAACCGTAAACCTTCATCAACTGCAATTCGAACAAAAGTTTCAGATTTTGTTTCACACATCAATGCGCGTAAACAACCAATCCATTCAAGTGTGATTCATTTTGCCGCTGAGGATTCAAAGCGTGGATTAAGTGTTGAAGTGGCGATGCAATGGAATAGCACCTATACCGAATCGGTCTACACCTTCGCTAACACCATTAACACCATCGAAGGTGGAACGCATGAAGAGGGCTTCCGTACTGCCCTTACATCTCTTGTAAATAAGTACGCCCGCGAGTGGAGCATTCTTAAAGAAAAAGATCCAAACCTAAGTGGTGACGATGTTCGTGAAGGCTTGGCCGCGATCGTTTCAGTCAAACTTCGCGAACCACAATTCGAGGGTCAGACTAAAACCAAACTTGGTAATACTGAAGCTAAAACTTTCGTTCAAAAAATTGTTAACGAGCAACTTGCTGAATGGTTTGCAAAGAACCCAAGTGAAGGCAAAGACATTGCGCGCAAATCTGTGCAAGCAGCAACCGCTCGTATGGCTGCACGTAAAGCACGCGACCTTGCACGTAACCGAAAAGGTTTACTTGGTTCAAGTGGTCTACCTGGAA
>JALRGB010000276.1 GCA_023253575.1 Verrucomicrobiales bacterium | reverse complement strand
CAGGCTTGGGATTGGGCCTGATGCTCTTGACCTTGCAGCGGTCCACATAGAGATCGTAGACCCGGTCGTTGGACGGGGCCCACGACCGCTCCTGCCACCTGACCCCCATTACCGGCGGTGGCGCCCCAGATGCGGTTGTCCGGTCCGAATGTCAGGCTGTTAACCAGGGCCTGCACATTTAAGTCGTCCCGTCCGGCTCCAAACCCCGTTAATACCACCCGCCGTTCGTCCGCCACCCCGTCGCCGGTCATGTCGCGGGCAAAAATGATATCCGGAGTGCTGGCGACGAGAATACCTCCTCCCCAACACGTCACCCCAGTAGCCCAGGCCAGCCCGTCCAGAAAAATCGTCGATTCCTCAAACTGACCGTCGCCATCGATGTCACGCAGTCGTTTGATTCTCGATAATTTCTCGCCCCGCCGCTCAGAATAATCTCTCATTTCCACCACATACAGCGCTCCCGTTTCATCAAAATCCAGCGCCACCGGATCAACAATCGCCGGTTCGCAGGCCGCCAGTTCGATCCGCATCCCCGGGGCTACCTTGAACGCGGCCATGGCTTGAGCCGGGCTCAGCGGCGGGCGGCGGGGAAGGTCGTCATCCTCCAGCGGCGGTTCAGCGGCCAGACCCGACCAGACGGCGAAAATCCAAGCCATGGCCTGCAGTCCGGGATGGTGGGGCGAGAGATACATTTCTTTTTTTCTTACCTCGGGGGCGAAATTGTGACAACCCTGCATCATGCGTGGTCCCATCCTTCTTTCTGGTTTTTTTCTGATGGTTTTCCTAGTGACGGGCGGGGCTGCGGCTGGCGATCTTCAAGTGGCTGTGTTCGACTGCGATGCCACTCCGGCGGCGGGCAGTGCGCTGGCGTACGATCCGATGAAGGAAGCGGGGGTGCTCACGCTGCGCTGCCGGGGCTTGGTTTTGACTGGGGCTGGCGACCCGGTGGTTCTGTGTTCGGTTGACTGGCTGGGGATTGCCAATGCTGGCCATGATGCCTTTCGCGCGGCTCTGGCGGAGGCTGCTGGAACGACGCCTGAGCGGGTGGCGGTCCATGCGGGGCACCAGCACGATGCGCCTCTCTGTGATTTCTCGAGCGCTCAGTTGCTGGCGGCGCGCCGTCTGGCTCCACCCGTTTTTGCGGAGGCGGTCACGCGGCCGGCGATCGAGCGGGCGGTGGCGGCGGTGAGGGCGGGGTTGACGGCGGCCCGTCCGGTCAGCCACGTCGGTTATGGCGAGGCCCGCGTCTATCAGGTGGCCTCCAACCGGCGGATTCTTGACGAAACCGGGAAGGTGCGGGCTGTACGGTACACGGCCTGTGCGGATCCCGCCTTGCGAGCTGAACCAGAGGGAGTCATCGATCCAATTGCCTCGGTGGTTAGTCTGTGGGACGGCGACGTGCCGGTGGTGGCGCTGACGTATTATGCCACTCATCCTCAAAGTTTCTACCGCACCGGGGTGGCCAATCCGGATTTCCCCGGTGTCGCCCGGTTTCTGCGCGATCAGGCTGTTCCGGGCCTGCTGCACGTGCATTTTAACGGCGCTGGGGGCAATATTGGAGCGGGCAAATACAATGACGGCGCACCTGTGAATCGTCATTTGCTGGCCGCACGCCTCGCCTCCGGGCTCGAAGCCGCTTGGGTCGCCACTCACAAATCACCGTTGGTCGCGGCCGATGTCGGCTGGGATGTGGAAAAAGTCGCCCTGCCGCCGGCGGCCCACCTTGATGAGGCGGTCCTCCAGACCGCGTTGGAAGCGCCCGGGGCCGGTGACGCAGTGCTTGGCCAAGCTATGCAGCTGGCCTGGCTGCAGCGGTGCCGGGCGGGGCATCAAATCGATCTCTCTGTCCTGCACGTGGGGCCGGTCAGTATTGTTCACCTGCCCGGGGAGCTTTTTGTTGAATACCAACTGGCGGCCAAAGCCATGCGTCCCGATCGCCGCGTCGTCATGGCCGCCTACGGTGATTATGGTCCGGGTTACATCGGCACCGCTCGATCGTACGCAGAAGGGGGGTATGAAACTGAATCCCGCTCGTCCTTTGTGGACCCGTCGGTCGAAAATGTCCTTACCGAAGCCATGAAGCGGCTGCTTGACCGTCGAAAGTGACGCCCCATGGATCTCGGACCTGCGCTTATTTGCTGGTTGCACCGCGCTCCAGCTCCTCCA
>JALRGB010000272.1 GCA_023253575.1 Verrucomicrobiales bacterium | reverse complement strand
CCCTCATTTTGGGGGATGAACTGGGTGCTGGTGCCGTAGACCATGATGAGGTCTTGGGAGCTGGCGCAGCGGAGGGCATGGGCTACTCCGGCGGGGATGACGACACCGACATTGCTTGGGCCGGGTCGGCTATCGCCCTCGATGATGAAGCGCATCCGGCGCCGGGGCAGGCCGGGACGTTCCTCGAGCAGAAACATTTCACAGGTTCCCTGGACGAAGAACATGGCGTCCCATTGCTCGCGATCGTATGGGCGCAGGGAGAAAGTGTCCTTTTCCTCTACAAACAACCGGCGGAACCATGTGTCCGGGGCGATACCTTCCGGGATGGCGGGGGGGTGAATGTGGAAACCTTTGGCGGTGCCGGCAAACATCAGGGCAGTGGCCCATTGCTGCGGCCACATCCCGATGCGTGTGAGCACACTGCCAGGATCATGCTGCCGGGCAAATTCACCGAACCATCCGCGGTGGCGCTGCTGGTAGACCGGACGATGGAAAATTTCCACCCCGGGGATCCAGACGTCCTCGACCTGAGTCCGCGCCTCCGGGCTGGTCAATTCTCCGGCCTCGGCGCCGGTCGTGGCGAGGCGCTCGGCCAGACTGGAGCGGGCATAGCTGCGGGTTTGCAGGCGGGTGGTAGCCTCGGATGTAAGGCCCTTCCACAGGGCGGTGGGATCATGGCTCATGGTATCAATTGGATATATGGATGGGGGGTGGGAGGGAAATGGGAGAAAAACGGGCATGCCGAAGCCGGAGGAGAAAAACCGATCTGGGCCCACGGTGGTCGGTGGCGGTCGCGGGGCAGGCGGGGGTTGCCTCTGGGGTCTTCACGGTCCTTCGGTGGTCGTGGCGGAAGGAGGGGCCCGGTGCCGCCATGATTCTCCACGGCTTGAAGGAACTGGCTCCAAGGACGAACCCTCGGCCGGATTGTGGCCGGGCCGCGGCCTTCGGTGCCGCTCCCCACCGTCTTAAAGAGTACCAATGCCCCTGTGTCGCGGGGGCGGTCGAGCTACTGCTTCCATGGGGCGCGCCATCGCACCCCGATCCGCATGGTCTGCGGGATCGCCTTTCCCTGCCCGTACCCGTGCGCTTAATGCACGCGGGGCGAAGCTGGCCGGGATGAAAGGGATTTTTCAGCATCGAGGGCTTCCACGTCGAAAACCTTGACCTTGGTCACGGGTTTGTCCGCATGCTTGCCTTTTTGATCACCTGCTGGGGCCTCGCCCGCTGCTTCGGCGTCGTTGAGGTCATCCTCGTCTTCGTCGTCCTCGTGATCTTCGTCTTCGTCCTCGTGCTGGGACATGTCGACCACGGCATCCTGAGCCCGGAATTTGCGTACGCGCTGATGTGTTGGGTGGGGGCTCATCGCCATCGTGATCATTTTGCCGGCTTGGCGGGGCATCATGTCCGGGTGACCGGAACCACCCAAGTCCTCGATCACTTTGTGCATCAATTGCATGCCGATTTCTGGGTGCGCCATCTGGCGACCCTTGAACTGCAGCACGACGCGCAACTTGTCGTTGTGCATCAGAAAGTCTTCAGCCCGGGTCAATTTGATCTTGTAGTCGTGAGGGTCAATGCCGACGCGGAGCTTCACTTCCTTGACTTTGCTGGCCTTGGCTTTGTGCTTTTCTTTTTCGTGCTTGGCCTGCTCGTATTTCCATTTGCCAAAATCAATGATTTTGCAGACTGGCGGCTGGGCGTTGGCGGCGATTTCGACCAGATCGAGTCCCTTCTGGCGGGCCAGTTGGAGCGCGTCGTAGGACGACATGACGCCGAGTTGGGCCCCGGATGCGCCGTCAATAACCCGGATTTTCGGGGCACGAATGCGATCGTTAACGCGCGGACCGAAGTCGCGGCGGGGCTGGAATCGTTGGTTGGGCTTGCTGCTAATGGCGGGTATCCTCCGTTGGGTGGTCAGGGCAGGGACGGGCAGGGCGTGTGACCACGCGCCCGATCCCAAAACAGTCTCTGCAGATCACTAACTCCATGCCATCAGCCGATACGGCACAGCTTCAACCCTCTCACTCAGCCGCTCTAGTGCCGCCCATGGGCAACGGGGCATGGTGCTTTCCTCTTTGCTATTTGCAGAAAAATTCGTCAACAGTGCACTTATAACTCTCGGATGAACATGGATCAAGCGGGAAAAATGCCTTGAACTCGAATTTCGTCGATTTCTGAGTTGGGTGGGTGGAACGAGGAAGAGGGGGACGAGCGGGTGACCTTTTACAGGCTCATGGCTTGGAATCCGCCATCGACGACCATTTCGGTACCGGTGATGAAGCTGCCGGCGGCGGGCGAGGCGAGCAGCAGGGTGGCGCCGACGAGTTCACGGGCTTCGCCGAACCGGCCCATGGGTGTGCCGTTGAGGATGGAGGCGACCCGATCAGGATTGAGCACTTTTTTATTTTGTTCGGCGGGAAAGAAGCCGGGCACGAGGGTATTGACGCGGATGTGATGCGGGGCCCATTCGCGGGCGAGATTTTTGGTCAGGTTGTGAACGGCGGCCTTGCTCATGGAGTAGGTGAAGACGCGGCTGAGCGGAGTCAGGGCCGCCATTGAGCCGAGGTTAATGATGGATGCGGGCTGGGCGGTGTGCAGCCAGTGGGCTCCAAAGACCTGACAGGCCAGAAAGGTGGCCTTGGTGTTGACGGTCATGATGCGGTCGTATTCCTCCTCGGTGATTTCCAAAAACGGGGTAGGCGAGTTGACGCCTGCGCCGTTAATCAGGATGTCGACGTGTCCGGAGCGGGTGAGGACATGGTCTAACAGCGCCGTCAGGCTGGCTTTTTCCCCGGCGTCGACCGAGACAAAATACCCGCGACCGCCTGCAGCCGAAACGGAAGCGAGGCGGGAGGCGGCTTTTTCCTCGCTGCGTCCTGCTAGGACAACTTCTGCTCCGGCTGCTGCTAGTCCTTCTGCCATGGCCCCGCACAGTTCGCCGGTGCCGCCAATCACGACCGCGACGCGGCCCCGGAGATCAAAAAGTGAAGCACTCATCCCACTTCATGCCATCGGGGTTGGCACTCGGCTAGTTCGAAAACGCCCACCGCGCGCGGGGGATGGGGGATGGGGGGATGGGGGGATGGGGGGCTTCACCGTTCGACCCGGGCTGAGCCGCCATTCAT
>JALRGB010000091.1 GCA_023253575.1 Verrucomicrobiales bacterium | reverse complement strand
TGGCGCACGGAACGGCGGTGAGAGGGTCAGCAAAGTGGCGGTGGGCCAGTACCACCCCTAATCCCGAGTTTTGCATGCCGACTTCAATAGAAATGGTCCGAGCGCTCTGGAAACTGAAGCCGGCGAGGCGCGCGACCGCATAGCCGAGGGAAAACCCGCCGGCGTGGAGCAGGCCCACGGCGAGGAGTAAGCTGCCGGCACTGGCCCGGATGGCTTCCGCACTCTGGGCCATGATGCTCGCGCAAATCAGGGCCACCGTCAGCGCGGAGAACAGAGGAGCAACCGGCAGAATAGGACGCACCACTTGCGGGAAAAATCGATTGATGGCGACCCCGCACAAGACCGGCAGGATGACGACATGAAGGGTGCTGTGGAGCAATCCCCAGGCATCGACGGACACCCGCGATCCGGCGAGTACCTGGGTCAGAAAGGGCGTCATCACTACCGCTGCCAGCGTCGAAACCGCCGTCATGACCACCGACAAGGCCACATCCGCACGCGCCAAAAATGTCACAATATTGGAAGCCGTACCTCCGGGGCAGCAGGCGACCAAAATCAATCCCACCGCAAACGGCGTCTCCAGCTGCAGGAGATGGGCAATGCCCCATCCGAGTAATGGCATGATCGTGAATTGCGCGGCAAATCCCATCGCCACCGCCTTGGGCATCGTCAAAACTCTTTGAAAATCACCCAGCGTGAGGGTCATTCCCATGCCCAGCATGACGGCCGCCAGTCCCCAAACGATCCAGGGTCCGGTAAACCAAGAGAACCACGCCGGCTGCCACAGCGCGAGGACACCGCCAGTCAGTACCCAGACGGGAAATGCATTTGTTAAGTTGTTTAAAACCCGTGACATATCGTGTCAGCTTGCGCATTGAAATCGTGAAGAGCCAAGGGAATTTTTCGCTTTTTAGGCTGGGGGGCGGGCTGCTGGGCGGTGCCTTCCGGTCGGCTGATCGCGTTGGCGATAGTTTGTTCGGGGAGTTCCTGTCGGTGGGGAGCGGGGAGGAAGTGATCCGCCGTGAGGCGGTGGGGGATGGCTAGCGGGGTAGCTTTTACGGGGCTGGGGTGACGGGGACGGCGGTTTCGAGCCGGTCGCGTCGGCGGCAGTCGCGCACGGTGGAGAGTGCGGTCAGGAGCATGAAGGCGGCGAAGAGAATGAGCACGCGTTCCGGGGTGGCGCGTCGGGTGTTGGGGGAGTTGAAGAACATAAAAAGTGGGGAATGATGGGAGGCCGCATATTGGATGTCGGAGAGTGGGTTAGCTGATTTATTCACAAAAGCGAGTTGACACTGGTTGAGAAACTCATTAGTTGCCGCTCCCCAATTCTCGGGATTCCTTTTTTACGCAGTCATGAAGACATTCTCAGCCAAGGCCGAACAAGTGGAACGCAAATGGTGGGTTATCGATGCCAAGGGCCAAGTCCTTGGCAAGGTTGCCGAACGTGCCGCTCGCGCCCTCCGTGGCAAAGACAAGGCCATTTTCACCCCCCATGTGGACACTGGGGATTTCGTGGTTGTGATCAATGCCGATAAGGTGGTGTTGACTGGCAAGAAGGAGACTGACAAAGAATATCGTTCATTCTCCGGTTATGTTGGTGGCCATCACACCCGCACGCCGAAAATGCTTCGTCAGACTCATCCTGAATTGCTGGTAGAAAAGGCTGTGAAAGGCATGATCCCTCACACCCGTCTCGGCCGTGCGGTTTACCGCAAGCTGAAAGTGTACAAGGGTGAGAGCCACCCGCATGAGGCCCAAGCACCGCAGGCTCTGGCACTGTAGTTTATTTTCCGCTCTTCTTTCAATTTTAAGCACCATGTCCACCATTTCTGCTGCAACCGGACGTCGCAAGACGGCTACGGCTCGCGTCTCCATCAAGGAAGGCTCTGGCCAGATTACCATCAACGGCCGGTCATTTGAGGAATATCTCCCTCAGGTCAGCCACCAGAACCAAGTTCTTCTCCCTCTGCAGGCGACAGCTTCGGTGCAAAAATTTGATGTCACCGCGCTGGTTTCCGGTGGCGGTACGACCGGTCAGGTCGGTGCCATTCGCCACGCCCTCGCCCGCGCTCTGCTGGCTTCCGATGCGGAACTTCGTAAGCCACTGCGCGACGGCGGCATGCTGACCCGCGACCCGCGGATGAAAGAACGGAAAAAGCCCGGTCAGCCAGGCGCCCGCGCCCGCTTCCAGTTCTCCAAGCGCTAATCCGTTTCCATTCGTCAACGGCCCGTGCTACGAACGCATGGGCCCGCGAGAATTCATTTCAAAAAGCCGTCCGGGTTTCCGGGCGGCTTTTTTTTGGTCTGTCGGGTCGAAACGAGGTGGAACCGCGGTGCTCAGTTTCCTTTGTGGGGTGAATCACTCCCACGCCCTCGTCGGGAAGTTAATCAACTTCCCTGTCGAGCACTGATCCGACTCCGTCGGTTAGCGGCGCTGAAGGGCAATTGTGGAAACCGAGGCCAGCGCCCCCATCTACAGTGGCAGCTTTACCTATCCCCC
>JALRGB010000059.1 GCA_023253575.1 Verrucomicrobiales bacterium | reverse complement strand
TAGGGAAAAGGCTGAAAATCTCATAAACTGAAAGACTGAGAGTGGGAGGTGCGGCGCAGGTCGTTAGCCTGAGGACCTCACCCTAAACTCGTCACGTTCATCGTGTCGTCGACAGTTCTCGTGGTCAGCCGGTGGCTCCAGGTTTACGGAAGCCCTCCGGCGCGGATCAGGAAGATGCGAGACACCCACTTTTATCGCCGACTTGGCGGATGAATTTGTGGGTGTCTGCGATGCGGTGATGAATCCAACGCGAATCCCATCTATTGAGGGCGTTTCCTGTCCGATCGACTGCCTTCCCTAGGAAGGCGGTGAACCATTGCCCGCTGTTCAGTCGCGGAAAGCCAGAAACGCTTCCTGTGGTGCCACCGCAACCGGAGCCACCCATCCTTTGGCCTCCTCCTCATTGCGCCACCTGCTCTTCGCCATCCGTGAGACTACCTCCGCCGACAACAGTCCCGAACCCGGCCGCCAATACCTGCGCGACACCCTAGGCCAAGGCTACTGGGCGCTGCGCGAGCGCTTCGTCGGCCTGCTCGAATGGCCAGAGGCCCTGGGTAGCGCCGAGGGTATGAACGAATGGATCCCCGACTCCGAAGATGCCCGCATTCTCGCCGGACGGCTGAGAAATGACCATGCTTGATTGGCTTTTATGCAGATTTCCCGCAAAAAAATTGACATGAATTCGGATTTGATTATCTCTTACCTATGCTTCTGCAATTCTCGGTTTCCAATTTTCGCGCGCTTCGCGGTCTGCGGACACTGAATCTGGCGGCCAGCAACTACGACAAGTCGTTGCCGGAAAACACGCTTGATCCGGATCTGCCGGGCTTAAAGGGCAAGCGGTGGCTCAAGGGGGTGGCTCTCTACGGTGCTAATGCTAGCGGAAAGAGCACCGTGATCGAAGCCATGAAAGCCCTCTCTGACTGGGTGGGTCAGTCCGCAAAGACGACGGACCCCGATGAGAGTATCCCTTTCATCGATCCCTTCGCGTTGGACGCGAATGCTAAGGAGGAGCCCACCGGCTTCGCGATCGTTTTTGTGGTGGAGAAGGTTCGTTTCGAATACCGCGTCGCGGCGACGAAGACCTTGGTGGTTCACGAATCCTTGAGGGCGTGGCCACTGGGCAAAGAGCAGATCTGGTTTGAGCGAAATTGGAACCCGGAAACCAGGAGTCACGATTTCAGCCCGGAGAACCCGAGGGGATTGCCAAGAAACCGGGACATTGAGCAACGGACATTGTGCAACATGCTCTACCTTTCCAAGGCAGTGGCGGAAAACCGCAAAGAAGTGGAGCCCGCCTTCCGCTGGCTGGTCAGCCGGTTCAAGTTCATGGATCTGAGCACACGCTCAGGAATGGGCGGAGGATTCACATTAGGTCAAATCGATGGCAAAAGTGAAGCGCTCAAGAGCCGGATCCTGAAAGTCTTGAAGCATGCCGATCTAGGGATCGTGGACGCTTTGGCCGTCGAGAGTGAACCACCCAACGGCGAGATGATGAGGGTTCTTCAAGCGCTCTCTCCTGAAATTGTGAAAGAGCTCGAGAATAGTGGTAAAAAAGGACCTCGGTTCATGGAGCCACAGCTTTTCCACCAAGGCCCTGGAGATTCGAAAGTGGCATTGGAATGGAAGCGGGAATCCGCTGGAACCCATCGCTTTTTTGCCCTGATCGGGCCGTGGCTGGATATCTTGGAAAAGGGCTACACCATCTGCATCGACGAAATCGAAACTAGCATGCATCCGATCATGGTGAGGGAACTGCTCAAATTGTTTTTCAGTGACCAGGAAGATTCCAACGGCGCGCAAGTTATTTTCACCACCCACAATCCGCTATTCCTCGACGGGACCCTACTGCGCCGGGATCAGGTCTGGTTTACCGACAAGGACGAAAAAGGGGAGGCTCATCTCTATCCGCTGAGCGACTATCAACCGCGCCAACACGAGTCGCTCATCCGCGGCTACATGGCCGGCCGCTACGGAGCGGTGCCCTTTGTACCTCGGGGACTGCTGGGGACTTTTTCTCCATTGCGAGAAACCGGAGCGAGCAAGGAGGACTCGGATGACTAAGAATCTCCCGTGGTGGAAAGCCAAGGAGTTAAGCCTCCAACGCAAGGACGCTGCCGCCCTGCGGGCCTCGTGCGCGTGCGCCGGTGATTCCTTTCTGATTGTAACCGAGGGAACCGTGACGGAGCCGGTCTATTTTGAGTTACTCCGGGAATCCCTGCAACTTTCGACGGTCACGGTCAAAGTTATGCCTGGAAAGGCCTCGGACCCCAGGCACGTCATCCAGTCCGCTGCCGACGAAGTAAAAAATCTGACCTATCGAATGAGGCGAAAGAAGGTGGCTGTGACAGAGCTTGAAAAGTTCGATCATGTGTGGGCGGTTATCGATACCGATGTCGCCATCCGCCAAGGTTTCTGGAATGATGTGGTCCAGAAGGCACGCGATCTGAAAGTTAACCTGGCACACTCGACACCGTGCTTTGAATACTGGTTATTGCTTCACCTCAAAATGACGACCCGGGGGGATCTGATGAACGGCGATGCTGCCAAGAGCGCTTTCCGCAACGAATGGGGGAGTGATTATTCAACCAACCGCGAGATCACTGAACAGGCGTTCAGAAACCTGCTCCCGGCATGGCCTAAAGCGGTCGGAAACGCCCGACAGGTCCGGCAATATTGC
>JALRGB010000049.1 GCA_023253575.1 Verrucomicrobiales bacterium | reverse complement strand
AAAGATGACCTGAAAAAAAACCTCGTGGCATCCCGCGTCAGCGACGGTCGTTCTTGAGGCCGTCGCTGCTGGCGCGCGGAGGGGGATGCCGCCACGCCAGTCTGCGGTGGCTCAGATCCCTTCTGCACGGAGGATAAATTCCGCACACTGGTCGCGGATCGCTGCTAGGTTCGACTGTGCAAGAAACATTATCGACACCCCCGGAAATCTGCCGCCGCTCTTTTCGTGGTGGCCCGGTGACCTCGTTGGCGCGTGGAGTTTGGGTTTGGGTGGGGTTGGCGATGGTCATTTCGTGGCTGACGCGGATGGCGTTGTTGTTGCAGGCTCGACATGATGTTTCGTGGGATGGATCGTTGTGGCTCAGTGTCGGCTGGGGGATTTTTTTTGACGGGGTCGCGGCGTTGTTTGTGGCCGGGCCGTGGTTGCTGGCCGGGTGGTTGCTGCCGTCGTCGGGCTGGCCTCGGGTGCGTCAATGGTGGGTGCGCGGGTGGGCATTTCTTTATGCGGTGACCCTGCTCTTTGGCGGGGTGGCGGAGTGGTTTTTTTGGGATGAATTTCAGGTTCGATTCAACTTCATTGCGGTCGATTATCTGGTGTGGACGCAGGAGGTGTGGGGCAATATCAATGAATCGTACCCGATGCCATTGATTTGGAGTGGCTTAGCTGGGTGTGGGGTGGCCGCGGTTTGGCTGCTGGAGCGGGTCGGTGCTCTGCCATGGATGGTGGCTGGCAGTGATGCTTTGGGGCGTCGAGCGTTGAGCTTTTTCGGCGGGGTTATGCTGCTGGCGGCGCTGGCCGCGGGCGTGCATCAATCCTGGCTCCCGGCCTTTGCCAATCAGTACAACCGCGAGCTCGCGAAAAACGGTCTGTTTGCTTTTGGGGCGGCTTTTTGGGAAATGGAGATCGATTACAATCGATTTTATCGCACGCTGCCGGGGGACGAAGCCTTTGCGCGGGCCCGGCAGCTCTTGGTGACGCCGGCGGCTCCGGCGGCGAGTGCGGATCCCCGTGAATTGCGGCGGGTCATCGCGGTGCAGAAAGAGGAAAAACGATGGAATGTGATTGTGGTGTGCATGGAGAGCCTCAGCTGGGACTTGATGGAGCGCGGGAGGAACAAGCAGCAGCTGACGCCCAACCTCGACCGATTGTCGCGCGAGGGGTTATATTTTTCCAATCTTTACGCCACTGGGACACGCACGGTGCGGGGTATGGAGGCGCTGACGCTTTCGCTGCCGCCGACTCCCGGCCAAGCCATCTTGTATCGTCCGCGCAGCACCGGGCTGGTCACCCTAGGAAGTTTATTCGTTGATCGCGGGTACGATTGCGCCTTCATCTACGGTGGAGACGGCGGTTTTGATTACATGAACCGCTATTTTGCTGGCAATGGGTACCGGGTGGTCGACAAGCCTGCTTGGGCTCGCGGGGAGATCACGTTTGAGACGTCGTGGGGGGCGTGTGACGAGGACTTGTTTCGGAAGGTGTTGAGCGAGGGCGATCGTGCGGAGGCTGCCGGAAAGCCGTTTCACCATTTTGTGATGACGACGAGCAATCACCGGCCTTTTCAATTTCCTGATGGGAAGGTGCGGTTGAAAAGTGATACGGGCCGCCATGGAGCAGTGCTTTATGCGGATTATGCGGTGGGACAATTGGTGGAGCAGGCGAGGAACCATGCGTGGTTTGACCGCACGTTGTTTGTTTTTTGTGCTGACCATTGTGCTTCCAGTGCGGGCAAGACGGAGTTGGATTCGCGGCGCTATCACATTCCAGCCGTGGTCTGGAGTCCGGCCTTGGTGCCGCCGCAGGAATATAAGGCGCTGTGCAGTCAGATTGATGTGATGCCGACCGTGCTAGGACTGATGGACTGGTCGTATACCACGCGGTTTTTCGGGCACGATTTGCTGGCCGCCGGCAGTCCCAAACCCAAGCGCGCCTTTATTTCCAATTACCAAAAAGTCGCGCTGCTCGGTCCTAAGGAACTGGTTATCTTGAAACCGCGTCAGGAATCATCCCAGTACACTGCTAACCTCAAGACGGGCGAGCTCACCCCAGCCACCGAGCTGGGGACGTGGCTGGATGATGCCACCGCTTATTATCAATCTGCTTCGTGGATTTTTAAAAGCGGGGGATTGGTGCGGTGATCTCCGCGTCGACGGGCAGGGGAGGCGGTGAGTTGCGCTGGGTCGAAAAGGATGATAGATTCGCCAATGAATCGTATTTCCAGTATTCTTGTCGCCAGCATTTTGGTGGGGCCGGGTTTGGGAGGAGCAATGGCCGAGGATCCAGTAGCGGCGCCCGCTCCAGCGCTAGCGTCGGCGCCGGTCTCAGCAGTGCC
>JALRGB010000748.1 GCA_023253575.1 Verrucomicrobiales bacterium | reverse complement strand
GCCAACGCGCGAGCGGCCAGCAGGCGCGTCATTTGTAGGCGCTGGTTCAGCGGTGTGTCCGGCGACCGCAAGCCGGCGACAAAGAAATCGTCGATACCATGATCATCAGGCGCGAGGCGGCCGAGGGTCCAGACGGTCCATGTTTCCGCGGCGCGGGTCAGGCGACCGCTTTCGAGCGCCGTCTGCAATTCCTTTCGGATCTGATCTCCCCTCGTGAGCAATTCCTCCTGAGCGTCGGTCCGCCAGACGGGGAGCGGGAGGTTAAACATGTCGATCAACTCGCTGGTGGTGGCGGTTTCGACGATTGGTGCAGTGGATGCAGGCGTGGCATTTTTCCAGCTGATGCGATAAATTCGGCCCTCGTTGGTCATTTCGCCATCGGCAAATTCAGCGCCGTAACCGCGACTCCAGCCCAGGCACAAGAGAGCGCCGTCTGGCCCGAATTCCAGATCGACGGGACGAAAGAGCGATGTTCCGCCGGTGATAAATTCTTCCCAGTCACCGCCTTGCGGGCCAAGGGTGGCGCCATCCCAGTGCGGACGAAAAACAAACGTGGTCTTGCGCAACCAGTCATTGATGAACCAGACATGGCGATAGTTTTCGGGAAACTGGGGCGAATGGCCGAAGACGATGCCGGTGCCGGACCCTTGGAAAAGCGGTCCGCTGACTGGAGCGATGTGTGGTTCGTTCACTCCTGTCCACCCCGCGGCCCAGGGATGGTTCCAGCCGAAATGCGCGCCTTGAAAGGGCGCAAAAACACGGTCTCCCTCATTCTGGTCGTTGTCGGTGCCGAGCCAGTGAAAGCCATCATCAAAGCCAATGTCCCATGGATTGCGAAACCCCCGGGCGACGAGCTCCGGTTGGGAACCATCGGCCGCGCAGCGCAGAACGCCTCCTTCGCGACCCCAGTCGTCCGCCGGGTCATGATACGCGCGCCGGTAGCTGGCGCGGGTGAATGTCTGCGGCGCCGGCACGTCGGCCGCGCCGGCAGGTGTGGGCACACCCCACATGTCCCGAAACACCTTGGGGGCGTAATGGTCGGGCTGGTTAAGCCCCTTGGAATTGCCTTTGCTCATGTAGAGCCGCCCGTCGGGCGCCCAGTTTAGCCCATGCAAGCCATGTTCAAGGTTGCCGAGATCGGTGTAAATGCGGACATATTCGTCAGCGACATCGTCGCCATCCACATCGCGCACACGCGTGAGATCCGGTGCATTGGCCACCCAAAGGTCACGTCCGCGCCAAGCCAGACTCTGAATGCAATTGAAGTCGGCGGCGAATTCACGAGTGGTTTCCGCCGTGCCGTCACCATCGGCGTCCAACACCATGACCACGCGATCCCCAGAGGTGTCCGGTGATGGATTTCGATACTGCGGCCCCATGCCCACAAAAAGCCGGCCCCGCGCGTCAAAGGCCATCGAACACGGCTGGCGCACCAGTGGTTCGCGAGCAAATACCGTGACTTCAAAACCAGGCGGAACCAAGGGCCGGGCGTCAAGGTCAGCCGATCCGTCGACAAATGCCGATGGCCCAGCCGCCGCCACCGCCGTAGAAGCGGCCGCTAAAGCAAAAAGCCCCATCATCAGTCTCTTTTTTGC
>JALRGB010000706.1 GCA_023253575.1 Verrucomicrobiales bacterium | reverse complement strand
CTTCGTGGAGGAAATGCGCACGGCCGCGGTCTCGGCCCGGACGGCGGCCGGGCTGGCTGATTTTCCGGATGACGTCCCGATCAGCGACCGGATTGACGGCTGGCTACGTTTGGAGGCATGGGACCGACTGGCGGCGGTGCCGCGTTACCCGGAAACGTCATCATTGACGGACCGGATGACAGTCGGGCATGCCCGCGCGTTAGCGGCTGTCATGAGCGGGCGTGCGAATGACGCGGAGGCGGAATTAGCAGAATTGGTGGCCTTAATGGCAGAGGCGCGCGCGCCGGGAGCCGGCGGCATGACCGCAGCAGAGGTCGCCGCGGCGGCCGAGCTAGTGACCGAGGTGCAGCTACATCAGCTGGCGGCCCGCGGCGAAACCGAGGCGGCCCGCGGGCAGTTTGCTTCACTGCGGCACCTGCCTCCAGGACGACTGGCCCGTCTCGCCCTGCGGCTCGATCTGCCGCTCGAAGCCATCCGCAATGCCCGTATGGCCAGCCAGATGCGACCAAATGCCCAGCCGGAAAAGCGCCTGCTACTCGCCATCACCACCGCCACCGAACAACGCTTACCTCCCGAAGATGAGGTGGTCGCCATGGATTGGCCTCCGGTGCCCGCCCCAGCCGCCGCAGCCGCCACACAGCCCGCCGCCGACTCCGGTCCGATGCCATCATGGTCGGTGCTCGATGCCTCCGGAACCCCACGGACATTGGAAGAAATCCAGGACGGACGACCTGCTGTCATCTTGTTTTTCCTCGGTCATGAGTGCCGCCATTGCATGGATCAACTCCGCACCTTTGAACCCATGGCGGCCCGCTTTGAGCAGGCGGGCGCGCGCCTCATCGCCATCAGCGCGGATGGACCGGAAGGCGTGAACCAGACGTGGGCTAGCCTCGAGACGGATCCGGTACGCCGGCGGTTTTCATTTCCGGTTTTCGCTGGCGCCGAGCTTGAGGCGTTTCGGCAATGGGGGGTGATGGATGCCTTTTACGGACAGGCTATACACGGGGTATTTGTGCTGGATGCCGGGCGACGGCTGCGTTGGCGGCATCTCGGAGTGGAGCCGTTCACGGATGTTTCGGACGTGCTGGCGGCGGTCTATGGGCTGGCGGCCGGGCAGTAACCGGTCCGGGTGGCCGGGCGGGTGATTGTTTGGAATGGGGGTGTGTTTCTGATGGCTTGACCATGAGGGCGGGTCCGATAGAATGAGAATTCTTGGCGGATTAACACGTTGTTCCGCTGATTTCACCCCAGCCAAATGTCCCTGATGTCCAAGCCAGCCTTGTTGTGTGCCGCCCTGTTGTGGCCTGCCGCTTTTGTTTCCGCCCAGAATCCTGCTCCGGGAGCGCCGCCGACAGCAGCTCCCGCAGCCCCCGCGGCTCCGGTTTCGCCTGAGGAAGCGAAGAAAAATTTGAGTCAAGCGCTCGGGACGTATTTTGCGACGCGTCAGAAGTCTCTGCCAGGAGCGGAGGCTCCGGAGTTGGAGTTGTTTCAAAAGGGTGTGTCGGATGTGTTGAAGAGCGGCAATAAAAGTTATGCGCTGGGAGCGCAGCTGGCCAGCCAGCTAGTGCATGACAGTCTAGACGTGACGATTGACGATTTGGTGGCGGCCTTCGCGGCGGTCATGCAGGGCAAAGAGCCGCTGGCCAGCCCGCAGCAAGTGAATGACGAAATTCAAAAGCTGCAGGCCAACCTGCGCCAAAAGCAGCAGGCGGCGGCCCAGAAAGAAGCGGCGGCCAACGAAGCGATTGGCAGCGAATTTCTGGCCAAGAACCGCTCTGCCGAAGGCGTGCAGGTCACAGAGAGCGGACTGCAATATAAAGTCATCGAACCAGCCAAAGCAGCGGATGCCAAACGCCCGACCGCCGATGATTCGGTCGTCTGCCACTATCGCGGCACCCTGCTCGATGGCACAGAATTTGATAAATCTCCTGAAAATGAACCCCGTACGTTCGGACTCAAAGGAGTCATCAAAGGATGGACCGAAGGCATCACCCTCATGCCCGTCGGCTCAAAATACCGTTTTTGGATACCGGCAGCCTTGGCTTATGGCGCCAATCCCCGCCCAGGTGGCGCCATTAAACCTGGTCAAACCCTCGTCTTCGACGTCGAATTGGTCAGCATCGCCCCACCTGCGCCAGCAGCCTCGGCCGCACCCGACGTGCGCCCCGCTCAAGGAGAAAAAGCAGTGGCTACCACTCCGCCGATCGCCGTCGAAATGAAGGATGGAAAACCCGTCGTCCGCCAAGTCACGCCGGAGCAGGAAGCGGAAGCCATCCGCAAAGCGAAGCAGGCTGACCAAGGCAAGGAGAAACCCAAAGCCCAGCCATAAAGCCACCATGCTGTGAGGGCCTCCCCGGTGGGCGGGGGGGGCTTGCGGCGTGACTTGCCATGACAGTCAGCCCACCACCGTTCGAGGTTCTCCCCGCTGTCGGGCCGCGTTGTCGTCGATGGCGTCAGCTGTTGGTTTGGTGGTGGTTGCTGATTCCGGTGCTTCTCACGCAGTGTGCCACCATGCCGCATCGTTCTCATGCTCCCTGTCTGCGTCCTGGCACTTGGTCGGCCGGTGACGGCAAGTCATTGCCGTACACATTGTGGGCGGCGCAGCTACCGAAGCAGCGTGACCTTCCGCCTCCGAAAGCGATTGTCATTTGTGTGCATGGTCTGAGCGGGGCGGCCAGTGATTTTTGGCCTTTGGGGCAGGAGCTTCCCTCTCGTGGTTTGAGTGTTTATGGCATGCAATTGCGCGGGCAAGGGAACGACCCCGATGCGGCGGCGCGGGGCGACATCAGGAATCGCCATGAATGGATGATGGATTTGCGTGAATTCACCACGCTGGTGGCCGCTGAACACCCGGGCGTACCGATTTTCTGGCTGGGGGAAAGCCTAGGCTCGCTGATCACCCTGCACACCGTGACCGAGGCGCCGCGGGAAAAACTGATCGGGCCGCGCGGCGTGATCCTGCTCTCTCCCCCCGTCGCCCTGCGCAAGGGACTGCCTTGGTGGAAAGGATGTCTGGCCCGGATGGCCAGCCGCGTCGCTCCCACCTGCCGGATCCCACTCGCCAAACTTGACCCCTCACGCGTGCCCTCGATGCAGATCACTCGCGACGCCACGCAGGCGTCCCAAGCTCCGCTGACCCCGCACCTCGTGCCCTCCCATTCACTGCGCCTCCTGCGCGAAGTACACTCGCTCATGAAGCACAGCGAAGCCGCCGCCGGCCACCTCGCCCTGCCCACCCTCGTCCTCTATACCCCCAACGACCCAGTCGCCAGCCGCCGACAAATCGAAGGATGGTTCAGCCAGATCGCCAGCCTCGACAAAACCCCGCTCTTCTTCCCAGACGATTTTCATCTGATCCTCCACGACGACCACCGCTGGCAGGCCACCACTCAGATCGGGGACTGGTTGCTCGGCCATGTGGCCCGCACGTCGAACCATAAAGAAGGCCGCTGAACCATCGGCGGCCTCCCCCCACCCGCCAGCGGCCGGGCGCGGCCACGATTCATTTTCTCATGGAATTTAAAACAGCGGGGTGACTTCCAGCTGGCTACCCGGCTCCAACATATAGTCCGGGCCCGCTGACCATTTTTCATCATTGATGAGAAATTTGCAGTAGATCGTGCCGGTGGCACCGAGGATGTCGAGGGTCCATAAATCGCTGTCTATATTGACCATGGGAGTCCCTGATTCCCAGCTCAGGCCGGGCCCGGTGCCACGCAGAAACATTTTGTTGCCGTAGCCGATATCCGCCCGGGCAGCGATGACAGTGAGTGACGGCAGGGCGGTGCCTCGTCGTAAGGCCGCGGGTTCAGGAATACCGGCGGCCGGCGCCGACGGTCGAGAGGCGGACTTTTTTCTGGGTTTCGGTGGTTTGGCGTCAGTAGTCTTGGGAGGGACGGCTGCCTTTTTCCGCGGCGATGGGTCGGTGTCGGCTTTTTTCATGGCGATGGGATGGCCCTCATGATACCCGCCGGAACGGCTCGGATCAAGATGGCCACCTTATCCAAGCAAGTCGCTTGCCATCCGTCCGTTTCCGCCGGCGATTTGCATGGAATCAAACTGACCTATCCCCCGTGGCCCACCTATCCCCCGTGGCGCGCGTGGAGATCGTCTGGCCTATCCGGTGCAGGCGGCGCGGTCGCTCTCCTCGAGAAAATCGGAGGCCAGCCGTCCGGTGCATTCCTCCACTCCGTAGCCAAAGGTCGGAGTGACCGAGGGCGAGATCCACTGGAT
>JALRGB010000698.1 GCA_023253575.1 Verrucomicrobiales bacterium | reverse complement strand
CGATGATGCCGCCCGTCTTGGCTTTGGGGTAAAAACCAATCACATGGTTCACCGGATCAAACATGACCAGGGAAATGGCGAGCACGATGAGGACAAGCCCAAGACCCATCAACCATTTGGCAGGATACGTAAACATGGGATCATGGTCATCCATTCGCGCTTTTGGTCAACCGCTTGCCATCAAAAGTGACGATGTCTTTTACCAGAAACTCACCGGGAAATAGCGAGCCCAGCCGGTGGGGGCACGGTAGCGGAAACGCGGTGTTCGATTGGCTCCTATGGAGCCTTTACCCATCCGATGGGACGCGATGCGTGGTGGGGGGCGATGACCGTTGGGGCAAGGACGCGGCACTGGCCGACAGGCGGCGACGGTGGTCCTGACCGTCACTGCGTGGGGGTGGGCCGGGCTCGTCCGGCGGTGGCGGCGACGAGGGCGATGGCGACTCCGGCGGCCCAGAAAAGGTTGAGCCACGGCAAGGGGCCTCGGCCTGGGGCAAGGTGGGAGGTGATGGCTGAGGCGATCGTTCCGGCGATAAAGCCCGTGGTGATGGCCAGACTGTAAATGACATCTGGCGGTCGGGGGTGAGATGTCATAATGTATCCTGTGACTCCGTACAGGAAAAAGCCGCCGACGACGATGAGGGCAAACCGTTGGAAAAGGGCGACGGCGTCGAGGGCGACCGTGATTTCCAGGGTGCTGGCGTGCAGGAAGGGGGAGATGCGGTTCCCAAAGACGCTGGGCGGAGGAGGGGCGGGTTTATCAAAATAAGGGGCATCAGGGAGTGATGCGCTGAGATCGACCTCATTGTACCGGGTGTCGGCGCGCCAAGGCACATTCCAAGCGAGCCAGGAAAACGCGGTGAGCAGGGCCACCAGAAGGATGAGTCGGAGAATTGGCATTAGGAACAGGTTGGTGCGGGCGCAGCGGGTGGGCCGGGAAGGCGGGTTGTGTGGGTGTTGCGGGTGGAGGGGTGAACCCCGCTCCGATTACTGTCCGCAGGCTGAAGCTGGTGGCAAATCCTCGTCGGGTGGATCCAGCGATTCGGTGATGGCGGCGTGCAATCGGTCCCGAATGCTGTTGGGAGTAGCGCCCATGGCGCGCAGCGAGTGGAGGCTGGCGGCTGCATCGCGTTTGGCGAGCCGCTTTCCGGTGGAGTCGCAGATCAACGGGTGGTGAGCCCATGTGGGCACTGGCAGGTCTAGCAGGTGTTGCAGTAACCGGTGGAGATGTGTGCAGGCGAACAAGTCTTCACCGCGTGTGACCCGCGTCACGCCTTGGGCGGCATCGTCCACGACCACGGCCAGATGGTAGCTTGTGGCAATGTCTTTGCGGGCGAGGACGACGTCCCCCAGAATATCAGGCGTGGCCGACTGCCAGTTTTTGCGATGATCGTACCATCTCAGCGGGCCGGCCAGAGCCGATGCCCGGGTCACGTCGAGGCGCCACGCATGATCGGCGCCCGCGGCGAGGCGGGCGGTTCGGGTGGCCGCGGTGAGTGCGCGGCATGTGCCAGGATACAGGACTCCTTCTGGACCGTGCGGCGCGTTGACCATGGCGGCGACTTCGCGTTGGATTTCCGTCCTTGTGCAAAAACAAGGATAGACCAGATCGAGCTTTTGGAGTCGCTCTAGCGCTGCCATCGAGGCGTTGAGATGGAGGCTTTGGCGTCGCACTGGCTCTGGCCATTGCAGGCCGAGCCAAGCGAGGTCATCCATCAGCGCTGTTTCGTATTCAGGGCGGCATCGTGTTTGGTCAATGTCCTCGAGGCGGAGGAGAAACTGTCCGCCGGCCCGCTGGGCTGTTTCCCATGCGACGAGCGCGGCCAGGGCATGGCCGAGATGCAGCCGCCCGGTTGGGCTGGGTGCAAAACGGGTCACCACTGCGGCCGTGGATGATGGGCGATCATCAGCGCTCACCGGCGCAGCATGTGAGCGGATGCGGCTTCTGCCAAGGGCCGGTCTTCTCGACTGAATCCTTTTTGACAGCTGCCGCGCGCTCATTACGATAGTCACCAGTTATTTTAAACCAAGCAGGGGCGCCGACCAACGGCTGAGACTCGTGGCTCGTGGCACGGGAACCCTTTGAACCTGATGCGGGTTATGCCGCCGAAGGGAGCAAAGTCACACTCTCATCCGCCACGTCGTCCCTTGATTGGGGATACGTGGCTTTTTCGCGCCCAGCCAGCGCTCCAGACGTTTTTCTATTTCATCTACCAGTTCCCATGATTGCCACCACTGAGTCTTTCGAGCCGCATTCCAGCGAGCAGCTTCCTGCTAGTTCCCGGGTTTATGTTGAGGGGGTGCTGCACCCTGAAGTGCGCGTTCCTATGCGCGAAATCGCCCTGGCCCCGACGAAGGCATTTAACGGCCGGATTGAAGAGAATGAGCCGGTGCGTGTGTATGACACGTCTGGTCCATGGGGGGATCCTGCGTTCAAAGGGACGGCCGAAGAAGGTCTGCCGGCCGTGCGTTCGGGCTGGATTGAAGGCCGCGGTGATGTGGAGGCGTATGACGGCCGTCCGGTCCTGCCCCAGGACAACGGGTATTTGAGCGCCGTCCATGCGGAGTATGCGAGTGCTGCCGAGCGCAACCGTCTGGTGGAATTTCCCGGGCTCAATGGCCAGCGTCGCCGTCCGTTGCGGGCGTCGGCTGGGCATCCGGTCACGCAGCTCTGGTATGCGCGCCAAGGGGTGATCACTCCGGAAATGGAATTTATTGCCATTCGCGAGAACATGCGCCGCGCCGCGATTGCCGATCTGACTCATGATGTGGTGCGCAGTGACTTGAACAAACAGCACGTCGGCAGCAGCCAGCGTCCGGAGAGCGATTACACTCCCGGGATTTTTCGCCGTTTTCCGCAGCGCATCCCAGCTGAAATCACCGCCGAATTTGTCCGCAGCGAGGTGGCGGCCGGCCGCGCCATTATCCCGGCCAATATCAATCATCCAGAACTCGAACCGATGATCATCGGCCGTAATTTTCTGGTCAAAATCAACGCCAATATCGGCAATAGTGCCGTGGCTAGCAGCATCGAGGAAGAAGTGGAAAAAATGCGGTGGGCCACCAAGTGGGGAGCCGATACGGTCATGGACCTCTCGACTGGGAAAAACATTCATGCGACGCGCGAATGGATTTTGCGGAATTCACCGGTGCCGATCGGCACGGTGCCGATTTATCAGGCGCTGGAAAAGGTGAACGGAAAGGCGGAGGACCTCACCTGGGAGGTATTTCGCGACACGTTGATCGAACAGGCTGAACAGGGGGTCGATTATTTCACCATTCATGCTGGGGTCCTGCTGCGATTTGTGCCGATGACCGCGTCGCGCATGACCGGCATTGTCAGCCGCGGGGGCAGCATCATGGCCAAATGGTGCCTAGCTCACCACAAGGAAAATTTTCTCTATACTCATTGGGATGACATCTGCGACATCATGGCTGCGTATGATGTGAGTTTCTCCATTGGCGACGGCTTGCGGCCGGGGTCGATCGCGGACGCAAATGATCCGGCGCAATTTGGCGAGTTGGAAGTGCAGGGGGAATTGACGACCCGCGCGTGGGCCAAAGGCGTGCAGGTCATGAATGAAGGACCCGGTCACGTGCCGATGCACATGATTGAGGAAAATATGGCCAAACAACTCGAGTGGTGTCACGAAGCTCCATTTTACACCCTCGGGCCGCTGACGACCGATATCGCTCCGGGTTATGACCACATCACCAGCGGCATCGGGGCCGCCATGATCGGATGGTACGGCTGCGCCATGCTCTGCTACGTGACCCCGAAAGAACACCTCGGCCTGCCTAATAAAGACGATGTTAAAGTCGGGGTCATCACTTACAAACTTGCCGCTCACGCCGCCGACCTCGCCAAAGGCCATCCCGGTGCTCAATACCGCGACAATGCCCTGAGTAAAGCCCGCTTTGAATTCCGCTGGGAAGACCAGTTTAATCTGTCGCTCGACCCGTTCACCGCCAGACAGTTCCATGACGAGACGCTCCCGCAAGATGGCGCTAAATCCGCCCACTTTTGCTCGATGTGCGGTCCGCATTTCTGCTCGATGAAAATCACCGAGGACGTTCGCAAATATGCCGCCGAACAGGCGATTTCTGCCGAAGAAGCGCTCCAACGCGGACTGGCCGATAAAAGCAAGGAATTCGTAGAGAGCGGTGCCGAGGTCTACACAAAAGCGTGATCCACAAACTCAGGTGGTGAGTTCAGGCGGCCGGTTCAACCGGCCGCCGGGGTGGGTCGTCTCGCTCGGGTATGTCCTGCCGGGGCGGCCCCGGAGGTGGGCCGAAGAATCGCTCGAAGTTAGCCTTGATGAGGGTGCGGAGGGTGGATTCTGACAGGTTGAGTAGGGTGGCCAGCGCGGGGTAGACAGCGGCTAGGTTGGCGGGGTGGTTGGGAGCGTGGCCATCCGCGGCGGTCGGCAGCGGGTGGCTTACATGGCTGGCGGGCGGTCGCATCGAGGGCGCATCGGTTTCGATGAGTAGCCGATCGTGCGGAACATGGCGAAAGGTGTCTATGGCCCGCTGGAATCGGGGATCGAGGAACCGGCCGTTGAAGGAAAAGTAGGCGCCGCGTCTGGCGAGGCGCGGGACCATGGACGCGGGGCCGGTGTACGCGTGAAGGAGAAACCCGCGGGCGGGCACGGGGGTACGGTGCAGCAGCTCGTCGAGTGGCCCCCACGCTTTCAATCCATGAATGGTCACCGGGAGGTTGCGCGCGGCGCCTAGGGCCAGCTGGCTCAGGAAAACATCTTCCTGGTCTGCCGCATCAAAGGGCCGGCGCCAGCGGTCGAGCCCGATCTCGCCAATGGCATGACGGCGGCCCAGAGCCGCCTCGTCATCAAGCCGCGCGACTAAGTTTTTCAGCCATTGCGGGCTCCGTCGGGCCGCCAGCCACGGGTGCAGTCCGTAACTCGGCAGCACCCACTCGTAGCGGTCGGCCAGCGCCGCCACCGCCGGCCAGTCGGCTTCTTCCGTGCCATTCACCACCGCACACGTCAGTCCCATCGCCTCCAGATCGCGCACGACCTCCGGCCAGTAAGGCGTCAGCTCCGGAGCCTGCAAATGAACA
>JALRGB010000694.1 GCA_023253575.1 Verrucomicrobiales bacterium | reverse complement strand
AAGCCCCTCGCCCGCGTCCTCCTCGGAGAAAGCCCAGGCGTCATCCCCATTCAGAACGTCGCCGAAAAAACGGTCTGGCTCAACATGCCGTTGGCCACCACCCTCGGGGTGCAATTTCCTCCTGCTCTGCTCAAGGAATTTGAAAAGTCCACCGCAGCCGCCACAGCCGCCGCGGCCACGCCCGTTCCAGCCGCACCAGTGCCCGCCACGCCCGATGCGCCAGCGCCCGCCAAACCTCTGGCCCCGCCTCCTTCCGCCTCTGGGCGGAAGATGAATCTCGATTTGATTGAGTATTTGGAGACGCCGAATGTGGAGATCAACCGCGAGGGTATTCTGGAGGGTCTGGCCCAGGCCGGCTGGGTTCGGGGCCGTGATTTTGAATTGCGCATTCGCAATGCTCAGGGAGACATGTCGAATCTCAATCTGATCATTGATGCGGCCATTTCCGAGGGCAGCGATCTGTTACTGCCTTCGACCACGCCGGCGCTGCAAGCCACTTTGCGCCGGGCGCAGGGGCGTCCGACTGTTTTTTCGCTGGTGGCAAACCCGGTGGTCGCTGGGGCCGGCCGAAGCAACACTGATCATCTTCCCTTTGTCACCGGCGCTTACCTTCCCGCACCTCATGAAGAAGGGTTGGCCGCCCTGCGCGAATGCCTGCCTGACGTCAAACGCATCGGCACCCTTTTTGCCCCATCCGAAATCAACTCGGTTTTTTACAAAGACCACCTGCTGAGCGTGGCCAAATCCATGGGGATCGAGGTCGAAATCATCGGTGTCAGCACCAGCGGCGAAGTCGCCGAGGCCGCCCTCGCCCTCAGCAGCCGCGGGGTGCAGGCAATCTGCCAAATTTCCGATAACTTGACAGGCGCGAGCTTCGCCAGCATCGCCCAAGTCGCCCGCCGGGCCCGGCTGCCACTCATGGGTTTTGCTTCCGGTCAGGCCGATCATGGCGCCATGATGACCGTCTCCCGTGACTTCCACGACGGCGGCATCGCCTCCGCCCAACTCGCCGTGCGCGTGCTCAATGGCGAGTCACCCGCCACCATCCCGTTCCAACTGGTCGACAAAATCCGCTACCGCTTTAATCCCACCGCCGCCGCCAGCGTGGCCATCACCCTGCCCCCACGCCTGCTCAGCAAAGGCGACATCGTCCCCTGATCAGGTTCCCCGCATGGAAATCACCACCCACATCCACGAAGAACGCTGCGTGCTGGAACTCAACGGCCGCCTCGATGCCAATTGGTCCGAACACGTCGGCCAAGCCATCGAAACCGCCATCCGCTCGGGTCAACACCACCTCGATCTTGACTTCGGGAAAATCCATTACGTCAGCTCCGCCGGCCTGCGCATCCTGATTAAATACTTTAAACAACTTAAATCCGCCCGCGGCAGCCTGCGCATCGTCCGCCCCACCGCAGACGCCCTCGAGATCCTCAACCTCTCGGGTATGTCTAGCCTGCTGGTCCACCACCCCAGCACCACTCCCGCCCCGGCCACGTCTCCGGCCATCGCGCCAGCCACCGCTGCCGCCACCGCGCCCACTCCCGCTCCCGCCCCGCCCCGCGAATGGGAACACGAGGGTGTGGCCATGGCCGCTTACGAACTGGATCCGCAGGCCCGCCTGACGCTGGAACTCGTCGGGCATCCCGAAAACTTCGGTCAGGGATCGCTGCAGGCCGCCGAAAGCACGGTCGTCCGCTGCGCCAGCGACGTTATCGCCGTGGGGCTCGGCGCCTTCGGCCGCCATGCCGACGATACCCGCACTCGATTTGGCGAGTCCCTCGCCGTGGCCGGCACAGCGCTCTCCATGCCCACCGATGGCAGCAGCCTGCCGGATTACCAAGTGACCGAAGCCAGCTTGGTCCCGGAACTTTCCCTGCTCTACGGTCTAGTCGCACGGGGAGCGTTCCGCCACCTGCTGCGTTTCGAGGCCGCCGCCAGCCCCCGGGGCACGCTCGGGTTTTCTTCGCTGCTCAACGCCGCGCTCGAAACCACGACTACCGGGACCGCGGGATTTGTCATCCTCGCTGAAAGCGCCGGCCTCGTAGGCGCCACCTTGCGCCAGTCGCCCGCCCTCGCCGGCGGCCGCTCGCCCTGGGAGTTTCCGGCCATCCGCGACTGGTTGTCATTCACCACTGAACGAACGGACGAACGCTCGGTCATCCTCATCACCGGCTTCGCCGTCCGCACCCCGTCCCCCGCCACGGCTCCGTTTCTCCGCCCTCTCGGGTCCACCGCCGCCCCCCTGCCAGCGCACTGTCATGCCGCCGTTTTTCCGTACCGCCCGCTGCCCAAGGGTCGGCTCGACTTAATGGAATCCGTGACCAGCCTGCTGGCCACCGACTCAGCCCAGACGGTGCTCCACCTGATGTCCGATGACCGGCCGTTCGAAGGACTCGGCGAAACCGACCTCATGCGCGGCGCCTGCTGGGTCGGCCCGCTCGATGACCCGTCCACTCCCCGCGCCAACTGATCACCCACCATGACCCTGCTCATCGGCGCCGCTACCATCGGCCTCATCCTCGCCCTGCTTGCCCTCGGCGTTTATCTCAGCTTCCGCATCTTTCATTTCGCAGACATCACGGCGGATGGATCCATCACCCTTGGCGCCTCCGTCACCGCTATCCTGCTCGTCCATCATACGGCCCCACTGCTGGCCACCGCGGCGGGTGGACTGGCCGGCATGATCGCCGGCGGCCTGACCGGTGTGCTTCACACAAAATTTAAAATCAACGGGTTGCTAAGCGGTATTCTTGTCATGACCGCCCTCTACTCGATCAACCTCCACATCATGGGCCGCAGCAATGTACCGCTGCTCAACGAAGCCACTCTCGCCTCGCAAGTGGAAAGCCTGGGCCTGCCATTCTGGCCGAGCGGCGAATTGCTCGTGGCCGGATGGCGCGTCAGCCTGCGCGATCTGATGATGCTCGGTGGCATGTTCCTCCTTGTCAGCAGCGTCGGCCTTGCCCTTCACCTGTTCTTTCA
>JALRGB010000651.1 GCA_023253575.1 Verrucomicrobiales bacterium | reverse complement strand
CGGGGATGCCCATCATTTTGAGCCTACAGCCAGTGACCTGCGCGAGTTGCGCGGGGCGGCGGCCGTTTTTGCTTCAGGCAAACATTTGGAGAATTATCTGGGGAAGCTGGCGGACTCGATGGGGAAGGGGGTCACTATCGTGGAAGTGGGCCGAACGATCCCCTCCCTGAAATTAGATGCTTCCAACGAAGTTTTTCTCTGTTGTCCGGCCCATGCCAAGGGCGGGGTGGATCCACATTGGTGGCACAGTGCAGAGAACATGGCCCGGGCGGCGCGCATCGTCAGCGATGAACTGGCCCGGATTGATCCAGCTCAAGCCGCGGCTTATAAAGAAGGAGGCGCTGCCACGTCCAAGAAGATGCTGGCGTTGAAATCATGGGCCCAGCAGCAGATGGCCGCCATTCCTCGGGGCGATCGTAAACTCGTCACCGCCCACGCTGCTTTTGGGTATTTGTGCAAGGAGTACGGATTTAAGTTTATTCCGATTCTTGGGCTTTCCCGCGAGGAGGATTATTCACCCACCTACATCTCGGAAGCGGTGAGGGTGATCAAGGCCAATGGAGTGCGGGCGGTTTTTCCCGAGGATCAGGCCAATCCGAAGATCCTGCGCGAAATCGTGCGCGAGACCGGCGTAACGCTGGCTTCGCCCCTGATTGCCGATGGTACCTCGGTCGGCGAGGGCAGTACGTTCGAAGGCATGTTCCGTCATAATATCGCAGCCATCGTCATGGCGCTGCAGAAAAAGGCGGGGTAAAAGTCGGCGGCGATGCTCAGGACCCTTCCCTCGGGCAACGGCGCCCGAACGAGCCGGCCGCCGCGACGCGTTCCGGAATTGCAATTGAGCCGACCCGCTTATGATGTCATCCGAGTGAAAACACTCAGTGTCCGATGAAACTTGCACACATTGCCTCTACGATAGGCGCTTCATTTTTGCTGGCCGGTGGCGCGGCCGCCATGGTCATTTTCTGCGATGGCGTCGATCTCCGGCTGATCACCACCGCCTATCAGCAGCCAGTGCAAATGGAATACCATCACGCCGTAGCCGCTGCCGCCGCCGAGGCATCGGCAATGACTCAAGAAGCCAGACAACTCATCGGGACCGGCACCGTAAAAAAACAATTGCCACCATCCCAAGGCGGAGTGCGGGGAGGTCAGGCCGCCGTCCAAGACAAGGCCAATCAATCTGTGCAGATCTGCAATCGCGGGTTACTGCAAATGCAAGCTGGCAAGCTCGACGACGCCGTCGAGTCATTTGAAAAAGCCATGAAGATCAATCCCGCCGATCCGCGGGCCCCCATGCTGCGCGGAGTGGCTTCGGCGCGGCGGGGGAAACACGACGAAGCCCTCCGCTTTTATGAACAAGCCTTGAGTATCGATCCCGCTTCGGTGGAGGCCTACCAAAGCCGGGGTATTAGCCTGATGAAACTCAACCGGCTTCCGCTCGCCCTCGAGGATTTTAACAAAGTCATCAGCCTCAATCCCAAGTTCGAAGAAGGGTACGTCAAACGCGGTCTGGTCCACGGCCGCCTCGGCGCCTTCGAGGAATCAATCGAAGACAATACCAAGGCCATCGCCCTCAATCCGTCCAACCACCTCACCTATAATAACCGGGCCGCCGGATATACCGCCCTCGGTAAACGAGAGGAAGCCGCCAAAGACCTATTGACCTCACAAGAACTCGAAAAGGCCGCTAAAGAAAAATCAAAAGCAAAAAAGTAATCACCCCGCCCACAGAGAGCCGCCTCAGTATGATCACGCCCGTGTGATCGTGAAAGTGTCGCCTAAACCACAGAATAAATGTTCATTAGAACGTTTTTGTGGCATCTCGACGCCTCGCTCGATGTGGCCCGCAGGCCAAGGTTTTCT
>JALRGB010000648.1 GCA_023253575.1 Verrucomicrobiales bacterium | reverse complement strand
CCCCAAGAGAACCTCGTCGTCGGACGCAGTCGTTCATTTCTGATTCCTCCTGAAAGCGCAACAACACACCGTGATCCAAGTGAAAACGATGCTCGCCAGCATGGCGTTGGGGAAGGAGGGAAACCAGACCATCCTAAAAATCGCCAAGCTGAAAGAGGCGAGACAGTCACTTTTATGGTCGGGCTGACGAAGAAATGAGTGGGTGTCTTCGATTGAGAATTACGAACGAGAGGAGGAGATCCGAGGGGAGGCCCTGTATGAAGAATTGCGGTTAGGAGCGGGGGCGCCGTTGAGCGAATTCGTCGACCTCGACGTGGAAGCGGTCATCAGGGAGGCCAAAAAGCGGCGAGTCGCCTCGGCGAAATGAACGAACCGGTCATTATCCACAAGGCTGCCGAGCTACGGCTGGGCCAGATCTGGGACTACACCGTTGAGAAATGGGGGGAAGAGCAGGCCGACTCTTATTTGAGGAAGCTGGGTGTCTGCATTCAGGTTCTCAAGACGCAAAGGCATTTTTGGCGGAGTGTGAAGGACAAGCGATTGCCCGGTGTCTTCTTCATCCGGTGCGAACACCACTTTAATTTCCCTGTCGAGTACTGATCCGACTCCGTCGGTTAGCGGCGCTGAAAGTGCAACATCCTTGGTGATGAACTGACCGCCGGGTCGAAAAAGGGGCAGGGGTGAGCGGGGTGGGATTAGTGGCTTCTTGCGGTTGCGGCCGATGGGGTTGTGGATTCTCTGGGGCATGGCATTTTCTCTTGTGGCGTGGCCGGCGGGTTTGACTCATGTGCATCTGATCGGCGTGGCTGGTTCGGGCATGAGTGGGCTGGCGTGGTTATTTTTGCAGCGTGGCTACCGGGTTTCTGGTTGTGACCGGGTGACGAGTGCGGAGACGGAGCGGTTGATGGCAGCGGGGCTAGAATTTCATTGTCCGCAGACGGCGGAGTCGGTGCGCGGGGCGGATGTGGTGGTGTACACGAGTGCGGTGAAGCCCGGCAATCCGGCCTATGATGCGGCGGTGGCAGCTGGGGCGGTGCTGTGGCGGCGGGCGGAGGCGTTAGCGGCCATCATGGAAGGGAAAAAAGGAATCATTATTTGCGGCACGCACGGCAAGACGACGACCTCGGCGATGGTGGCCCATGTCCTGCGCGAAGCCGGTTTGCGTCCGAGTCATTATGTCGGAGCGGAAATCCCCCTGTTGGGCGCCAACGCTGGGTGGGACGAGACGGGAGAGCATTTTGTGGCGGAAGGCGACGAGAGCGATGGCACCCTCGTCAATTTCCACCCGGAGCATGCCATCGTGCTTAATATTGAGGCCGAGCACCTTGATCATTATCAGGATCTGTCGGCCATCATGCGGGTTTTTGACACGGTGGTGGGCCAGACGGCATCCACCGTGTATTTTTGCGCGGATGATGAAGGGGCGCGGCAGGCGTGCCAGTCGCGCGCGGGGTCGGTTTCTTTTGGATTTGCTGCGGACGCCGATTTCCGGGCGGTGGAATTGACTACGCTGGGGTTGTCGACCACCTGCGTGGTTTATCATGGCGAGCGACCGTTAGGCGAGCTGGTGTTGAATATCCCTGGGCGTCATAATGTTTCGAATGCGCTGGCGGCCGTGGCGGTGGCGGTGGAGAAGGGAGTGAGTTTCGAAAAAATCCGGGTGGCGCTGGAGGGATTTCGCGGGGCCAAGCGGCGGTTTGAGATGAAATACCGCAGTGCGGCTTACCGGGTGGTTGATGATTATGGGCATCATCCATCGGAGGTGGCGGCGACCTTGGCGGCGGCGCGGGCGTTGCAGCCGGAGCGATTGGTGGTCCTTTTTCAGCCTCATCGGTATACGCGCACCCTGTTGTTGAAGGAGCAATTTGGTCCGGCCTTTGCTGGGGCCGACGCGGTTTTTGTGACCGACGTGTATGCGGCGAGCGAGCCGCCGATTCCTGGGGTCAGTGGGGAAACGATTATTGAGGCGATTCGTGCGGCGGCGCCGCAGGTTCGGACATTTTCCACGCCGCAGGTGGCGACGGCTCATGTGGCGGTTGGAAATTTTCTTCGGCCTGGGGATCTGGTGATCACGCTGGGGGCGGGGCACGTCCATGAGGCGGGCACGCGGCTGGCGGCGGACCTGCGCTTGCTCGAGGAGATGGAAGCCGCGCTGCGCGGACAGGGTTCGCTGGGGGGAGCGGAAGGAGCGGGGTCGCGTGAAGCCGAGGCGGTGCTTCGGTTGCATGAGCCGATGAGCCGTCACACCACCATGCGGATCGGCGGTCCGGCGCAGTTTTGGATCGAGCCGCGCACGGTGGCGGGATTCCAGCGGTTGGTGCGGCATTTGCGGGACCGAGGGATTCCCATTCGCCTCGTCGGGCGGGGGTCGAATTTGTTGGTGCGTGACGGCGGCATTCGCGGCGCGGTTATTCATCCTTCCAAGGGGGAATTTGCGGCGGTTCGGGTCGTGGGCGACGATTGTCTGGAGGCCGGAGTGGGGGCGCGATTCCAAAAACTGGCGACCACCGCCCGCGCCGCCGGTATCGGCGGATTCGAGTGGATGGAAGGCATCCCCGGTACTGTCGGCGGCGGACTGCGCATGAATGCCGGCGCCATGGGCGTGCAAACGTTCGATCAGGTCGTCAGCGTGCGCCTGCTCGATGTCCACGGCGAGGTGCGGGAAAAATCACGTGATGAGATGGTGGCCGATTACCGCCAAGTGCCGGAATTGGCGACTCATTATGCTGTTTCCGCTGTTTTCCGGGGCCAACCTGCCCCGGTGGGAGAAATCGATGCTCTGCTGGCCGTCTCCAAAGAGAAACGACGCACCTCGCAGCCGGTAGCGGCCAGCGCCGGATGCATCTTTAAAAACCCTGGCCCGATGCCAGCTGGAAAATTAATCGATGACCTCGGGTTGAAAGATACCGCGATTGGCGCGGCCAGAATTTCCTCGATTCATGGTAATTTTATGGTCAACGAGGGAGGCGCCACCGCCGCCGATGTGTTGGCCTTGATTGAGCACGTGAAACAGACTGCGCGGGAGGTCCGCGGCGTGGAGCTGGAAACCGAAGTGCAGATCATTGGCGAAGACACGCTTTAAACCTAAAAAAAGACAACGGAGCCCCCATCGCCGACCCATGGTCACGACCCTAGCCCCAACGGGTGGCTGGGAAGGCTTGGTTCGTCGCGTGGTCTCTCCCCTTCGCCTTCACTTCGTAGGGGTTGCGGCTGGCGTCTGGCGTGCGGCCCAGGCGCGCGTGCGCCAGTGACGGTAGGCAAACAATCCGGTCAGGTACCAGCGCACGCCTGTGTGTGAAATCAGTCGCCCCCACCAGCCACGGCCAAAAGCATACGTGACAGCATCCGTCATCAGGCATCCGCCCGCCCCATCAGGATCAAACCGGTGCTCGTGAATAAACACGCGAAAGGGACCTTTCAGGATCTCATCGACCAATAATCCGGGAGGCTGCACGGTGCGCCAGCGACATGTCCAGCGCATGGGAATGACGAGGAAATCGCGGCATTCGAGCTCGATGAGCCGCCCTTCTTTGGCCGGGCCGTCGGTTTTCAGGCTGATCAGCTGCAGGGTGGGAGGCATGACGACCGTCAGGTTCTGCGGGTTAGCATGGAACGAGAACAATATTTCTGGGGTCGCGGCGACGCGGGTTTGGGCGCGAAAGTGGCAGGTCTCGGTGGCGGGTGAGTGGCTCATGAGCGGGCGATAGGACAGGCGTGGGCCCCGGGCGGGTGGTGGTGGCCTTGCGACGTGCGGGCGGGTTACGTGAGAGCGGGGAGCAGTAGCAGGCCGCGCAGCGACCATGCGGCGGTTCGCGTCCAATTGGTATGGACGAGGCGGGCGTGGGCTGACCTATCGAAGCCGCGGGCGAGGCGATTGTGGAGCGGGATTTGGACGAAGGCGGTGGAGATCCAGTTGGCGGCGAGGAGGGGGAGGCTGAGCAGCCACCATGGGTTGCGTTCGCCCAGCCAGACCAATAGTCCGGCGGTGGCCAGCTCGGCGAGCATTAATGGGGCGACCACCCAGGTGATGCGTCGGGTGTGGGCGGCGTGGTAGGAGGGAAATTGTGGGGTGCCGACCGTGGCCATGAGCGGGTAATGCACGAGCTGCACGATCCAGATCAATCCGACCAGCGCCCAAGTGGAGGCGGCGTGGGCGAGGGTGATGAGGGTGGCGGTTTCGTTCATATCGACGCCGGGAGTTCGCATAACCCTGCGTAGTCGGGCCGGTCGGAGGCTGTGGCATGGAGGAATCGTCGGAGGACGCGTCCATGGAAAACGAGGAACGTACCGGGCATTTGCATGACATCGCCGGCGGGGGTGCCCACGGCATGACCGGATTTCCATGCTTGAAACCCGCGCCACCAGACGGTGGGGCCGAGCAGCTGGCTCCACCGGCCGCGCCGCAACCCGAGTGCGCGATAGAGTTGGCGCTCAGGATCCGAAACCGCTGGCAGGTCATCCAGACCGTATTCACCCGCAAATCGAGCGAACTCCGCAGCCGTGCCCATGTGCACTAAAACGATCGTGGTCCCGCGGGCCTCGATGGTGGCCCGCCGCGCCGCTAAGTCAGCCATGGCTTCACGGCAAAACGTGCAGCCGGCGTGGCGGAGGAACACCAGCAAGACCGGACGGTTCTCCGACAGGGCGGCCACCGTCGCCCCCGTGGTCGTGCGCGCCTCGCGCAACAACTTGTCTTCAGCGAGTGGCGCCCCTGCGCCCGGTTCGGCCTGATATTGCTCGCTGGCCCGCCACAAAATCAATCCAAACGGCACCCACCAGATCACATCGTTGAAGAGACAGTTGATGGCAAAAACCCAGGGCAAACTGCCGGTCCACAACGCCTGCACCATGCCCAGCGGTCCAAATACTTTCCCCAAAAACCCCACCGCCACAATCGGCCAGTGGCGCATCGGATCAAACGCCGCGATCGCGTAACCCACGCCATACACCCCGACAATCATGCCAATACACTGCCAGAACTCCGGGTAATTCGGTCGTTCCATGCCCATGAGGTCGAACATCGCATGCGGCAGGATGACCGCGAAGCCGCCCCACGCGATGTTGTAGGCGGCGGCCGCCAACAGCACGGTTTTCATCCAAGAGGGGGCGGGTGGAAGTGGAGTCATGAGTTCAGGGGGTGCAGTAAAGGATCAGGAGAGAGCGATGACAGCATCGGCCGTCTCGCGCCCGCTCTGCATGGCCCCCTGGATGGAGGCGGTGTCGCGGTGGTCGCCGCAGACCCAGACCCCGTCTCGCACCGGGACTGGATGGCTGCGTACCAAGGGCCAACGCACGGGTAGGGCCTGCCGGATGCGGTCCACTCGCAATAATCGCCACGCCGCTACCGTCGCGCCGCCAAACCAGCCGCCCGCCTCCGTGCGAATCAAGGCCACCAGCTCGTCATCGCTCTCGGGCACCGCACCACGAACAGAAAGCGACACTAGCGACTGACCGGCCGGTGCATACCGAGGCGCCACCCGGCTCAAATCCACAATATGGCCGATGCAGCCGCTCCCCGTGCCGTTGAGCAATAAGGTGGGTTCGCCCACCGGCGAGACCGCGGCCGCGAAATAAATGGTCACCGCCTGCCGCCACGACGGCGCTACCACCACCTCCGGTAGCAGCCGGGAAGCCGCCGCGCCGTCGGTGGCCACCACAATGTGACGGCCCGTCAGTCGCTCGCCCGATGACAAATGAATCGTCTTCCCCTCGACCGCCACCACCGCCACCCCGCATCGCACCGAATCCTCCGGCAGGCCGGCCGCCAGCTGCCGCGGGATCGCCTGCATCCCCGCGGCCGGAATCGCCGCGTCGCCGTCCGCAAAAAACCGAAAAACAAATTCCAGCATGCGACTGGATGTCGACAACTCGGTCTCCAGAAAAATCCCGCCCAGCCACGGCCGAAGGAAGGATTCGATCATTTTTTCACTAAAGCCGTAGTGTTGCACGAGGGCGAGGGCGGTCATTTCTGGGCGTTCGAAGATGTTGTCCAGCGTTCCGCGTTGTGACTGCCACCTCATCCATCCGATGCGGGCCTTATCGAGCCACGAGCCGACGGGGGCGCGCAGGGTGGCGGGTAGGTCCTGCGGTCGGCGGAATGGATCGGATATCCGATGCTGGGCGCCGTCGCGCCACACCAAGGCTCCGGGGGTCATCACTTGCAGATCAAGGGATTCATAATCAAGCCACTGGCGCGCCTCGGGATACGACGTCAGCAAAACCTGAAATCCGCGGTCGAGGGTAAAACCGTCCACCGTATCACTGCGGACGCGGCCGCCCACGTCATCGCCCGCCTCCAGCACCACGCTGCGTCGTCCGGCCGCGTGCAGCGCCCGTGCACACGTCAGCCCGGATAATCCGCCGCCAATGATAATCGTCTCGTGATCCATGTCCGCTCACGATACGCCGGAAAAACCATTTGGATCCAGTTCATCCTGTCTGCCGCTCCGCGGTCGGGGCGTCGAGAAGCACGGTCGTCGGCCGGCGCGTCGGTCGTATGCCGTCCGTCCGTCGCCGCGCGCCGGCGCGGCTGCATCGGCGCCGGTCGCCCGCCGGCTCAGGTTTGCGGGTGGTATTCTTGCAGTGCGCGCACTTCCACCGACTGAGTTTGCAGTGAGCGAATGGCGTGCACGGCGGTGCGGGCGCCGCTGAGGGTGGTCATGATGGGGATTTTTCCAGCCACGGCCGCCGAGCGGATTTTGACCTCATCGGCGCGCGATTCCGATTCTGAGGGGGTATTGATAATGAACTGAATTTCGCCATTTTTGATTTTGTCGAGGACGTGGGGGCGGCGGCCGTCGGCCAGTTTGTACAGAAGCTGGACGGGGGTGCCGGTTTTCTCGATTTCGCGGGCGGTCCCGTCGGTGGCGAAGAGGGTGAAGCCCAGCGCGTGGTAGTCGGCGGCAATCGCGCCGATCTGGGATTTATGTCGTTCCTGCACCGAGAGGAAGAGGTTTCCTCTGGTTGGCAGTGACCCACCGGTGGCCATCTGGCTTTTGGCAAAAGCCAAGCCGAAATCAGGATCGATGCCCATGACTTCGCCCGTGCTTTTCATTTCCGGACCGAGCACGATGTCAATGCCGGGGAACTTCACAAATGGGAAAACCGCCTCCTTCACACTGTAATGTGAAGGAATGATTTCTTCGGTGAACCCAAGTTTTTTCAGAGTGATGATCTCGCTTTCCGGCGCACCCTGGCTCCGGCGCAATGCGCCCGCCATGATCTTGGCCGCCAGCTTCGGCAGGGCGGCTCCGATCGCTTTGGAGACGAAGGGGGCGGTGCGGCTGGCCCGCGGGTTGACTTCGATGACGTAAAGCACGCCGTCTTTGACCGCGAATTGAATGTTCATCAATCCAATCACGTGCAGCGCGCTGGCCAAATCCCGGGCCGCGCGGCGGATCTCAGTGAGTACGGCCCCGGTCAGGCTGATCGATGGAATGACGCAGGCGCTGTCACCCGAGTGCACGCCCGCTTGCTCGATGTGCTCCATGATCGCTCCAATGACGGTCGTTTCGCCGTCGGAAATGATGTCGACGTCGACCTCCGTCGCGTCGTCGAGGAAGCGGTCGATGAGAATCGGTCGATCGGCTGGCACGCTGGTTTTGCCGGGCTCGAGGCCGGCGATTTCCATGGCTTGTTTGACGTAGAGCAGGAGTTCTTGGTCGTCGTAGACGATGCGCATGCCCCGGCCGCCGAGGACAAAACTCGGACGCACCAGCACGGGAAAACCGATGCGCTGCGCAATGACTAATGCTTCTTGTTCATTCAGGGCCGTGCCGCTCGGTGCCTGGTTCAGCTTTAAATCATCCAGCAGCTTCGCGAAATATTTTCGGTCTTCTGCTAAGGCAATATGAGTCGGACTCGTGCCGATGATCGGCACGCCCGCCCGCTCCAGAGGCTCAGCCAGATTGAGCGGCGTCTGCCCGCCAAATTGCACGATCACCCCGACTGGTTTCTCCTGCTCGTAGATGTTCAGTACGTCCTCCAGTGTCAGCGGCTCAAAATAAAGTTTGTCGGAGGTATCGTAATCGGTCGAGACTGTCTCCGGATTGGAGTTGACCATGATCGTCTCATATCCCAATTCTTTGAGGGCAAACGAAGCGTGGACGCAGCAATAATCGAACTCGATGCCTTGGCCAATGCGATTCGGCCCGCCGCCGAGAATCATGATTCTGGGTTTGGTCCCGCCGCGCGCTTCGTTTTCGTCGCCGTAGGTCGAATAATAATACGGTGTATAGGCCTCGAATTCGGCGGCGCAGGTATCGACTAGTCGATAGGTGGGCACGATGCCGAGGCTAGTGCGCAGCGTGCGGATTTCTGGTTCGGTGGTGGCGGTGAGGTAGGCCAGCTGGCGGTCGGAGAAGCCGAGGCGTTTGGCGGCGCGCATGCCGCCGGCGGACGAGAGTCGTTCTGGATGCGCTTGCAGGGTGAATTCTTCCTCGATGATTTGGCCCATTTGTGCGAGGAACCACGGGTCAATTTTCGTCAGCTGATGGATTTCGTGTTGGGAGAACGGGCGTTGATCTGGGCGGGGCGAAGCGGCGCCGGCGGCCGCGCGGCCGAAACGCAGCGCTTGCGCTGCCCAGAAGATCCTTTCGGCATTGGGCACGCTGAGCTTGCGTTCGATGGCCGTCCGGTCGGCATCAACTGGATCCTTGCCGTCGGCGCCCAGCCCGAAGCGACCGGTTTCCAAGCTTCGCAGCGCTTTTTGCAGGCTTTCTTTAAACGTGCGGCCGATGGCCATGGCTTCACCCACGCTCTTCATCTGGGTGGTCAGCACGGGGTCGGCATCCGGGAATTTTTCAAACGTGAAACGAGGCACTTTGGTGACGACGTAATCGATCGTCGGTTCAAAGCTCGCGGGTGTTT
>JALRGB010000646.1 GCA_023253575.1 Verrucomicrobiales bacterium | reverse complement strand
AAAAACAAAAAAGCGACCTTGCCACGGATGTTTTGGGCGAAGAAGGATTTGCCAAGGCCCTGACTGTTGACGACTTCCGCTTTCTGCTGGGCGGCGGTGAGGATGGGGCGGTCGACTGACCGGCCGTCGGCGGTGCCGGTGAGGGAGCGGCGGCTGGCTGATGGGGCTGGCGCCGGCGCCCGAAAGGCTCACTTTTACCGGGCCGCTGTCCCTGCGGGGGAGGCTGTTCTGACCGCGCAGCGGCGTCAATCCTCGACCATCTTCATGTCCATGGTGGTCACGGAGATGACTTCTTCGATACTGGTTTCGCCATCGAGCACTTTTTTGAAGCCGTATTGGCGCATGGGGATGAATCCTTCCTCGATGGCTTTGGCGCGGATGTCAGATTCGGTGGCGCGTTTGACGACGAGGTCTTGCACGCCTTGCGTGAGGACGGCGATTTCGTAAATGGCCAGACGTCCGAGGATGCCGGTGTGGTGGCAGTGGTCGCAGCCGCGGGTGTTGATCATGTAGATCTGACCATCGCCCCCGCGTTTGGCGGTCGGAAATCCGATGCTGTCGAGGTATTCGCGATCGTGGCTGACGGGTTTACGGCATTTTTTGCAGAGACGCCGGACGAGACGCTGAGCGAGGAAGGCGCGGACGGAGGCGGAGACGAGGAATGGTTCCACGCCCATGTCGACGAGACGGGTGATCCCCGCGATAGCGTCGTTGGTGTGGAGGGTGGAGAAGACGAGGTGGCCGGTGAGCGCGGCGCGGATGGCGATTTCCGCGGTTTCCAAGTCGCGCATTTCCCCGACCATGACGACGTTGGGATCGGCGCGGAGAATCGAGCGCAAGCCGGCGGCGAAGGTCAGGTTGATTTCCGGTTTGACGGCGATCTGCATCACGCCTTCGAGCTTGTTTTCGACCGGATCCTCAACGGTGACGATGCGGCGAAATGGGGTATTGAGCTCGCTGAGGAAGGCGTAGAGACTCGTCGATTTACCCGATCCGGTCGGGCCGGTAATGAGGATGATGCCATTGCTCATTTTGAGCAGGGAATCGATGGTGGAGCGGACGTGTGGTTCGAGCCCGAGCTTCTGGATGCTAAATTTCTCTTGGTTGAGGAGGCGCAGCGAGACTTGTTCGCCTTCGACTGTTGGGATGGTGGCGACGCGGACGTCGATGCTGTTGCCTTCGAGTTCCAGTCCGATACGTCCGTCTTGGGGGAGTCGGCGTTCTGCGATGTCGAGGCGTGACATGATCTTCAGACGGGCGATGACCATTGACTGGAGCGCCTTGATGTTTTCCGGCACGGGCACCTCTTGCAGGCGGCCGTCGATGCGATAGCGAACGCGCAGGTTGTTTTCGAGAGGTTCGACGTGGATGTCGGTGGCGCGTTGTTGGAGGGCTTGGCGGAGGATGGTATTGACGAATTTGACGACGGATGCTTCCTCGTCGTTTTCGTCGAGCAAGTTGACCTCTTCCTTCATGTCCATGAAGGAAGTGTCGTCTTCGCGGCCGGCGAGGATTTGCTCGAAGGTATCGGCTCCGACCCCGTAAAGTTTTTGGATGCCTTGAAGGACGCGGGTGCGCGAGGCCATGCGCCACTCGATGGGGAGGTCAATGGCCTGACTGGCGGCTTGTTTGGCGAGCAGATTAAATGGATCGTAAGTGACGAGGATAATGCGGTCGGGTGGACCGGCTTCGTCATTTTCGGTTTCTGGCGGGGCCTCGACGTCGGGCAGGGCCGAGGGCGCGGCATTTTCCGCGTCTTCGACCAGGTCGGCGGGCAGGTCCATGGCGCCGAGAGCGAGTGGGAGGACGCGATGGCGGAGGGCGAGCTGGGCGCCGCAGACGATGCGTAATTTGCGGGAGTGACGGGGTTTTACGTCATTTTCGTAGGGCAGTCCGAGGGTGGCAGCCACCTGGCGGAGAAAGTCTTCTTCGTTGACTTGTTTGGAGTCGATGAGGTCATCAATCACGCTCCGGCCTTGGCGGGCGGCGGTTTCGATGAGTTTTTGCCCGAGATCTTCATTTTCCAATCCTGAAGCTTTGGCGGCCTCGAAAAAGAGGGCCTTCATGTCCGGTCGGCGCCGGACGTTTGGAGAAGCGATCATGGTCATGGACGAAATCTGGCTGTGAACGGATGGGGGGCCTCTACCAAACGGTGATCTGGCGACTTGTCATCTGACATCCCGCGTCGGGGGGCGTTCATTTTTGAGGTGATGGATTAGGATTTCTGGAGGCGAGCGATAGCGGTGACCCATTTCCCTCGTTGGATGACGCGTGTGAACTCGAATCCGGTGCGGCGGCCTTCCTCGAGCAATTCGGGCGCGCTTTTGTCGAGGATGCCTGAGAGGATGAGAGTCCCATCCGGGGTGAGCAGTTGTTTCATTTTCGGGAATGAAGCGGTCAGCACATCGGCGAAGATGTTGGCGAGGATGAGGTCGAAGGCCGGTTCATCCGGGGTCCAGGCCAGTACGTCCTGTTGTTCAAAGGTGATGCCGCGGGTTTGATTGCGCCGGGCGTTTCGTTTGGAGGCGGCGACGGCTTCGGGGTCGAAGTCGACGGCGAGGACGCGGGAAGCGCCGAGTTTTTTGGCGGCGAGGGCGAGGATGCCAGTGCCGCAGCCGAGGTCGAGCACTCGGCTATTGTCGAGTGGGAGATCGCAGATAAGGCGGAGGCAGGTGGCGGTGGTCGGGTGGTCACCTGTTCCGAAGGCCATTTCGACCGGGATGATGAGCAATTCTTTTTGCGGATGGCTGGCGCGGTAGGATGCGAGAGTCGGCTCGTCGGTTTCGGACACGACGAGGAAGCGGTTGCGTATTTTGATGGGGGCGATCTGCGGGGTGGCGAGGGCGGCCCAATTTTGTTTTTTCAGCGGCCGTAAGCTGCCGCCGAATTGTTTTTGGATGCGGGTGGCGGCGGCTTTGGTCTGGCAATAGATATCGATTCGCAGCGACGATTTGCCGGCGAATTCATTGATGACCATTGAGGTATTGGCGAGTGAGTGGAAGCGTTCCTCCCAAGCGTCGCGCCATTTGGCTGATGAAAGTTTACTCCAGACCCACATGGCGGGATGATCAGTGGGCCGTGGACTGAGTGCAAGCGGCGAAACCGCTGGGGGCGGGTGGCGGGGGTGGGATGGTCAGCAGGTTGGGGGCGTTTCGTGGTGGACGGCGGGCGTGGCGGGGGCATGGTAATGGGTTAGTTTTGAGTCATGGACTATGCTGCTAAAGCCCGCCACGTGGTGGGACTCGAGATTGCTGAACTGGAGCGGTTGCGTGACCGCATTGATGGCACCTTTGAGGGGGCGATCAGGCTGTTGGTGGAGACGCTGGCGGGCGGGCACAAGATTATTGTATGCGGGGTGGGCAAGAGTGGGACGATTGGGCGCAAGATTGCGGCGACCTTCAATTCTACGGGGGCGGCGAGCGTGGTCTTGAATGCGCAGGACGCCTTGCATGGCGACCTTGGCATGGTGGTGGCGGGCGACTGTGTGATGGTGTTGAGCCACAGCGGCGAGACCGAAGAAGTGTTGAATTTGCTGCCACATTTAAAGACGCAGGGGGCTCGGCTGCTCGCGTTAACGGGTGGGGCGAATAGTTCGCTGGCCCAGCATTGCGATTTGGTACTGGATGCTTCGATCGAGAGGGAAGCCTGTCCGCTGAATCTGGCACCGACCAGTTCCAGTACGGTGCAATTGGTGCTGGGGGATGCTTTGGCGATGGTATTGCTCGAGGCACGCGGGTTCGAGGCGGAGAATTTTGCCCGGTTGCATCCTGGTGGTTCGCTCGGGCGCGCCCTGTTGACGAGGGTGGGAGACATCATGCGCAAAGACCAACGGGTGGCGGTAGTGCGGTTGCAGGCCACGGTGCAAATGGGCCTGACGGCGATGACGCAGGCCCGAAGCGGAGCGTGTTTGGTCGTCGGGGACGATGGATTACTCGCGGGGATTTTCACCCAGGGTGATTTTGTCCGAGCTTTCCAAAAAGGCGGCCAGATTGGCAACAAACCGGTGCGCGATTTCATGACGCGTCGACCGATCGCCATTAGTGAAGACCGGCTGGCCGTGGAAGTGCTCACCTTGCTGCGCGATCATCATGTCGATGATTTGCCAGTGGTTGATGCGGAAGGTCGTCCGACCGGCATGGTGGACACGCAGGATCTGTCGCGCTTGCGGTTGATTTAGTTCTACTTTGTTGAACTATACTTCTCTGCGTCAAATTTTCGGATTCTGTAAGATCTGAAAATTCTCTGTCACCAGTGTTTTGAGATGTTCCCGGTTTTTTCCATTCAGCGAGTCAAGGAACTCATCGAG
>JALRGB010000622.1 GCA_023253575.1 Verrucomicrobiales bacterium | reverse complement strand
GGCCCAAGAGTGACCGGCATAGGGATCAAAACACCGAAGAAATGGAAACATGGGATCGGCGCGGTCCGCACTAGCGATGTCCCGCACGAGCAGCTTGAGCATGGGCGCCCACTGTTCCGCCCAACTGGCATCACGCCGCGCCAGTTCGCCGGCCGCGCGCAAAAAATACCCGTAATGAAAGTGGTGGTCATTGAGCTGGTCGTCACTCCCGTAGCTGGCGGGATACCCGATGAGCGAGCCCCAAGAAGGATCATAGGCAAAAACTCCTTTCTCCGGTTGCTTGGGAACGCCAGTCCCATCGCGCGCCGTGAGAAAATTTTCCAAAGCCATTCGGATCCGCCGCGTGCATTCCTCGACTACCGCCAGTTCTCCCGCCTGTTCGGCCACGGGCAGGAGGGTCGCCCATTTACCCAGCTGTTTCCCGAGCCAGTAGGTATCACCCTGTTGCTGCGGCTCCCCGGCCATATCGGACGCCAGCAACTGACGCAGTTCTGCGCGATCGACACCCGCCGTTAGCGGCAATGATGGCAGCACTCCTGGCAATGGCACTACGGTGGAAAACCCGTTGCCTGCCAGCAGTTTGAGCGGTCCCCGCACGGATTGATACACGCCATCGCTGAAGCCCGAGGCGGTGTGTCGCCACTGATGCGGATAGAGGGCGAAGAGAGTTCCTTTTTCCTCCCCTTCTTCGGGCTCGGTCTGAATGGAAAAACGCGTCTCGACGGCGCCTCGTTTTTCATCGTAGGACCAATCCACACGCGAATCAGTCACACGCGCATAGGCATAGCGCCGGAACCGCGCCATCGTCTCCGGCGATCCGTCCGGCAGCAAGGCCAACGTAAAATACCCTTTGCCACCAGTGCGCGCCACCAATCGCGACGAGCCCAGGCCACTCCAGCTCGATCCCCCAGGCGCAAATAATCCGTAAAATTTCGCCCCCAACCGCACGCCCAACACGGGCCCGGCCGCTTCACCACTGAAAATTTCCGCCCCGGCCGCCAGTGACACGGCGGGTTCTCCCCCGGTATATCGGGCAAAAACAAATGGCGAACCATGCCCAAATGTCAGGCGCAGCCCCGCCGCTTCATCACCCATCTGAACGGTGACAAACCAGTCGCTCCAGCCCGCGACACGGGCATCGGCAAAACGTTCCACCATCGAATGACCCAACAGCACATCTTCACCACCACCACCCATGATGGCGACTCGCCCCGCCACCAAGGCCGCCCCTGGATAGGCCACCCGCAACCCGCCTTCCACGGCCTTAACCGCCAAAGGATGCGGAAACATCGTTTCCGAAAGCGGGAGCCACGCCAGTGAACTCCACCAGTCATTGCTCGGCATCGGCCCATCCGCCTCCTCCGTGCGATAGATGAGCGCAGGGGGACCTTTGACAGCTGGCGGTAGCCCGTGCCAGTAGGAACCTGCCCCCATCGAGCGCACCGCCGCCGGCGGATCCGACGCCAGCACCGCGCCTCCGCTCAGCAGGCACAGCGCTACCAGCAGCCACCAAAAGCCGCCTAAACGCCTAGAGTCCAGCCACCGGCTGGTCGTTTTTTTCATCATAAAAAGTCTCATACGCAATAAATCGACTCCGAACCGGCCGGCAAAAACAGGACCTGTAGTCAAGGCAGCCGTCAGCCACCCCCATGAGGGAAAAACCACCACCGGAGAGCCAGCACAACAAAAACCGCCAGCCCTTTATCCACTCCCCGGCCAATCCACGCAACCACCAACCACACACAGCACACCGCCGCCCATGGCGCATGCCATGACCGCGACACCGTCATGACTGTGTCGAAGGAGAAAATGACCGCACGCAAGCCGGCCATCGACGGCACCCGTGGAGCGGGAAAATAAAGACCGCGGGGAGGCTCCCCTCCGCGGCCGGGTTTCCGCGGAGGCGCCGCCGCCCCGGGGATTTCACGACCGCGCTGGACACCAGAAAGAGTCCACGGTAATAATAAGCTGGCTTTCTTCTAAGAACCCGATCCCCCCCACCCGATCCTCATATGAAAAATCCACTCCGCTTCATCATTGTGCCCAAAGTTGCCCATCCATGGTACGATGACGTCCACCGCGGTGCGCGTGCGCAAGCGGCACTCCTCAGCAAGCAAGTTGGGGTGGAGGTCACCGTTGAGTACATGCCCCCGCCGCGCGCGGACGTGACGGCGCAGAATGAGACTCTGGAAAAGGCCGCGGCTTCCCAGCCAGCGGGGATTGCCGTGGATCCATTGGACACGCTGAATCATATGACGGCCATCAACCGCATAAGGGAACATGGCATTCCGGTGGTGCTTTTCGACGCGCCGTCACCGGACTCCAGCATCACCAGCATTGGCAACAATTTTTCCCAGCAGGGGGTCATTGCCGCCGAGCGCTTGGTGTCTCTGTTGGGCGGGACGGGCACGGTGGCCGTGATGCAGGGATATCCTACGGCCCCCAATCACAAAGAGCGTTACGACGCTCAAGTGGCCGTTTTAAAAAAGCATTCAGGCATCACGATCATCGACGGAGGCACTGACAACGACGACATCGCCACCGCTGAGTCGGAGGCAGCGGCAGTCCTCGCGGCCCATCCAGATCTTGACGGGTATTTGTGTTGCGACGCCTCCGGCCCGATTGGCATTGCCAACGCCATCCGGAAGGCAGGTCGGACCGGCCGGGTTAAAGTGGTGAGCATGGACGGCATCAAACCCATTCTGATGGCTATTCAAGAGGGGGTCATCGACTCCTCGTCGGCCACGCGGCCGGCCATGCAAGGGTCGATGTCCATTTTGATGCTGTGGCAGGCTTCGCTGCGCATGCCGATGCCGAAGTCCATCGACACGGGTATTGAGGTGATTACGAGGGACACGGTCGACGCACTGCTGGCCGAGACCGGCGAGTCGCACTAATAGCATAGCCTCGGAGGCGAGAGGGATTCCATGGGCCGTCAAACGGCGGCCTGCCGTTGAGCTTTGCTTGCTGTTGAGCCTTCGAGGGTTAATGGCGGAGCGGTTCTAAACCGCCTCGCCTCGTGACGCGGACTTTCAGCCGCTGACGCCCCCGGACCCGCAGTGAGGGCCGGCTCCTCTCGTTCGAGATTATTTTCTGGCGGCCAGCAACTCGAGCATGGACTCCCCCATGGCGTGGCCGATGCGGGTGAACCAGATGCGGCTGCCCAGATTTTTGAGCCGTTTTGCCCCCCACGCGTCCCACGCGTCCCCATATGGCCCGGTTTCACAAATACGGCATAACTCTATGATAATCTGAGGTCGATATTGTAAC
>JALRGB010000592.1 GCA_023253575.1 Verrucomicrobiales bacterium | reverse complement strand
TCGCGAAGCGCTGGCCTCTGGGGCCACTTATTTCTGGCGAGTCGATCCCGTGGTGGCGGGACAAGCGTCGCCGGGGACGGTTCACCACTTCTCTATTGCGGCGCTCTCGACCGATCGGGTCCGGATTGATGCGGCCACGGTGCGCGGTCATGCTGATCACCAAGTGACGGTGTCTCTCGGGGCGGCGGAGCCGCTGGCGTGGTCAGCCGCCGCTACTCAGCCGTGGGTGCGGGTCGAACCAGCGACCGGCTTGGCCCCCGGTCCAATGGTGGTGCATTTAGACGCTTCGGCGCTCCCCGCCGGTGTGCACATGGCCTCCGTGACGTTGACGGGCGAAAAGGGCGTGCTGCTGACGCTGCCCGTGGAGTTCCGGGTCGATCCGCTCAAGATCACCCTGCTTCGATCCGACCGCACCGGTTCCACCGTGTACGCCGTGAGTGAGGAAAAACCTGATAGTCAAGGGAGAGCGTATCTGCTGGAGATCGATGCGCGTACCGAAAAGATCAAACGGGTGGTGCCCGCCGGCTGGTCGGTGACCGATCTGGCCATTCATGAAGCGGAGCACCGCCTGTACATCACCAACTGGCTCAGTGGTGTGCTAACCGCTTATGACAAAACCTCGTTGCAAGCTGTGCGGCGGTATGTCTTTAACCCGCCGGGCACTCTGGATCGTGATGTGTTTCAGATTTCGGCCGGTGGAGCCGGACGGATCGTAGTCGAGGAAATGGACCAATGGGTTGATGTCGATCTGATTGATACGGCCACGGGCGCTCGCTTGGCGTCGGCGCCATGGCCTACGCGCGAAGGCGGAGGCGCTTTTGACCCGAGCGGGCGGTATTATTATCATGGGGACAACAACATTTCTAATGCGAGCCTGCGGAAGTATGACCTGCTGGGCGATGAGTTTACCGCGCTCGGGGCGGTGCGTCCGGACGAGATTGCCCTGTATTACGGATCCAAGACGCTGGTGCTGTCCGAGTCCGGGAATGGTATTTTTTGGGCAGGTTCATATTTTGATTCATCACTGAAGGAGCAGTGGATGATAGGAAAGGAGGTTTTTTCGACGACTGCGGATGCCCGGTATGCTTTTGCGCAAAAGGAGATTTTTGACACCATGTTGCGTCGTCAGGTGATGCACATGCCGGCCGAGACTCGGATCAGCGCCTACAACACGGCCGCGGGCAAGCTGGTGGCGGCGTGGGCCGATGAGATTGGTTTTTACGAGATCACGTCCCCACTCACGCTTCCGGTGCCGGTGCTGACGTCTGCGAACGCGGTCAGTGCGTCGTCAGTGCGTCTCGCCTGGGTCGATCGATCACTGGAAATGGGATTTGAAGTGCAGTCGAGGGTGGAAGGCGTCGAGCCCTGGCTGAATCAAGCGGCCAGTCTTGGGGCCAATACCCGTGCGGTTACGGTTGCCGGTTTGGCGGCCTCCACGCGTCATGAATTTCGCGTGCGCGCGGTGGCGGATGGTGTTGCGTCCGACTGGAGTGAGGTTCTGTCGGCCTTGACACCGGCGGCGCCTCCCTTGGCGCCTGTGCCGAGTGTGGTCGCGGTCCAAAGTCAACGCATCGAAATCAACTGGGCCCTCGAAGGTGCGGTCGATGAAATTCTGATCGAGCGGCAGACTGGGCGAGACTCGGCACCGTGGGAGATGCTCGTGCGCTTGCCGGGATCAGCCCGGGGATATACGGATACCGACGTCTTGCCGGAAAACCTGTACAATTACCGTTTCCAGTCGAGCCGGGGCGGACTGCTTTCATCGTGGGCCTTACTGAGGAATGTGTTGACTCCGGCGGTGGTGCTCCCTCCGGACGCTCCGCCGTTTATCTTGGCCAGCTCGACTGCTTCCACACGTGTTGCTCTGTATTGGACGCTGACCGTCAGAGCCGACGGTTATATCGTCGAGCGCCTCGGCGAGCCAGGTCAGTGGCTGGAGGTGGGCCGGACTGGGCCCACCGTGACTACTTTCACCGATTCTGGACTGCACCCGGATACCCCCTATCTCTACCGGGTTCGCGCTTTCAACGCTGGAGGGATCTCCGTGCCCAGCCTGACGGCGCTCACCACGACTCCTAGTCAGTGGGTGGAATGGAGGCTTCTGCAATTCGGCAGCCCGTCCGCGACCGGACTGGCCGCCAGTCTGGCCGTCAAGGACGATGGTACGACCAATCTGGTCCGCTTTGCCTTTAATCTGCCGGCCTCGGGCCCAGCTCCGACCCTCGCGCCGAACACCGATGAAGGACTGCCTCGAATCTGGCTGCACCAGCCCAGCGGCCGTTTACGGGTCGAATACGTCCGCCGCCGCCCCGAACTCGACCCGGGAGTCTCCTATGTCGTTGAATTTGGAAACGGCGCCGAGGTCTTCCGCGAGTCGGGCACCCAAATCAGCGTTGAACGCGTCAACGATTCTTTCGAACGCGTGGTGTGGGAAGATGGACAGGGCATCGACACCCACCCCACTCGGCTGGCCCGCCTCCGGGTTGTCGAACAGCCCTGATCACCGCCTGTCGTTCGCCCCTTCTCGGGGAGTTGTGGTCGCGGGAAGGTGTAGTCGTCAGACCGCAGCGATTTTATTCTTTTAGAAACGGTGGCATGTCATAGCCGGTTTTTGATTGAGCGGGTCGGGTAGATGCCGACGTGGTGCTATTGAGGGTGGTTGATGGCTGAGCCAAGCCTTTTTGAAATGAATGAAAGCCACGATCAATCTTAAACTTCGTAATTATCATATCTATTATTTAGAATGCTGAGTGATTGGGGTGTAGAGCGACTTCTTTTGTGGCGGAAAGCTGGCAAATAATGTCAAAAAGTGAAAGAAAGTGATTGCGTGAGGTGGGTGTGTGGATAGGGTTCTGATCCCGGGCGAAACAGTCCGGCGATTGGGAAAAGAGGAGTCAGTCGTTCAAAAGGCGGCTGGCTTTTTTGTCCCCAGAGATTGTTCTTTGATTTGATGTTGGAATTCATTGTGACCTTGCTGACAAAGCGGGGAGCGATGGAGAAGCAAATAAGTTAATTTGTGCGTTGTGCGCTGGAAAGCGTGCAAGTCCTGCGAAGCCCCTGAGAGGTTTCGCTGGATCAATTCTTTGTAACCTGATGATTATTTAATTATTTAAGTATGCGTTAGGAGTAAAATTCTCAGA
>JALRGB010000548.1 GCA_023253575.1 Verrucomicrobiales bacterium | reverse complement strand
GAAGCCGCCGAGGCCGCTTATCCCGTGCAGGTAGGCAAATACCAAGCCGGACTGGCCACCAACCTTGAAGTCCAGTCCGCCATCCGCGATCTAGCCCGCGTCCGCGCCGAATCAGTCATCACCGCTTTCGATCTGGAAGTCGCGTATCGAGAACTAGAAAACGTGCTCGCTACTTACCAAAACCAACGCATCGAATCGACCCTGCAACGGCTGCTGCCCGCCGCCACCCCGCGCCTCAGAACCACCCTCCCACCTCAGCCAACCGAAGGCCCTCACGTCAATAAGCACGCACGTTGACCTCAACATGCAGCTGGCGAGTGCCTCGCCCGCGATACGTTCCATTCACCGGACGAATATCCGCATAGTCACGACCCACCGCCAGTTTGACATAACGTACGTCGGCCAACCGATCGTGCGTAGGGTCAATCCCCTTCCATCCATACCCAGGCAGGAAAACCTCGACCCAAGCATGCGAAGCCTCCGGCTCGTGCCCCTGGCGGGAATCGTCGAAGAAATAACCGCTGACATACCGAGCCGGAATCCCCTGCGTCCGACACAAAGCCAGCAACACATGCGCATAATCCTGACACACGCCGCGACGGGTGCGCAATACTTCGGCCACCCGCGTCCCCGCATGCGTCGCGCTGGGAACATACGTGAACACCCGATATAAATGCCCCGCCAGCGCCAGTGCATCCCGCCAAAGATCAACCACCCCGTTCGGAAGCACATCAATCGCCTCCCGCCAAACTTCCGCATCCAATGTCACAAAATGCGAGTCGGCTAGAAAATCGAAATAATTCTCCTCTACACTTGGATCATCCAAAAACGCCGGAGGAAATACTCCCACGACGTCGCCGCGCGGGTCCGGTCGCGTCTGCACCACCGAAAATGACTCCACCTCCAGACTGCCGTGCGGATGATGCAAATCAAAATGATCGACCCGATTCAGGTAAAAATCATGATACGTGTGCACCGGCACAGCCGGGTCGAGTCGCAACTCAAATGACTCACACCGCTGCAAGGCATCCGTCACCGGACACAACCGCGCATCGTTAAAACTGTCTTGCACCATGCCCTCATAGAGAAAACGAGTCAAATGACGGACCGTCAATCGCAACCCCTCAGGCACGGGCGGAAAAAGCGGCGCTTCAGCCTGGATCGAGGACATGGAATGCAGAGGGGGAATTGGGCTCAAGTAGGAAATCATCACCGACGCCATCCATCATGCCAGCAGGAATTCTCATGGACCGCCCGTTCGGCATCGCCAATCGCAGGCTCAAATACCTCAGCAAGCCAGTCACACCAGTCAAGCACACGATGACACGTCGCCACCTCGTCAGCCTGATCAAAGTCGCATCATTCGATGCACGAGACCACTCAGAAACCCAGCCCCCACACCGTTGACCGCGGTTTTTCATCATGATCGCTGCTGTTGCTGCTGTTGCTGCTCCTGCTGATGAAATCGAATTTCCGACGCCATATCGACCGGAGGGTGATGCATATACGTCTCGTAGACATGCGAGGCCAACCGCCCAATGACGGCTTGAGCCATTTCCAGAAATTCATGCAGTCCGCGCGCGATGACGTCGTCGATCGACAACCGCGCCAGTTCATCGCACAGTTGCCGGAATTCCACCCCGGCCGCACTGCGCTCTGGCCCGTCCAGCCCGCCCTCTTGGCCCGTCCCGATCCGGCCCAACGAGTCGTTCAAGGCCGCCAAACAATACCGCAGCGAACGCGGGAAACTGTCAGAAAGAACCAAAAACTCGGCCACCTTCTTCGGCAAAATCTCCGTCACGTAAAACCTCCGATAGGCTTCCAACGCACTCGTCGAACGCAAGACCGCCTGCCATTGCGCCGTATCAATGGCCCCGCCCACATCGGTCGCACGAGGGAGCAAAATATGATATTTGACGTCGAGAATGCGCGTCGTTTTGTCCGCCCTTTCAAGGTATTTTCCAAATTGCAGGAAATCCCACCCCTCAGTTCGTGAAAATGTTGCATCTGTCAGTCCCTGAAACAGATGGGAATATCGTTTCACTTGGTCATAAAATGCCCCGGGGCCGTCGCGCCATACTTTTTGCGCATCGCTGGCCTGCAAAAACAGATAGACTTCGTTGAGGACTTCCCACATCTCGAAGGAAATCTGATCACGGACTTGACGGGCATTTTCACGAGCGGCGCACACACAACTAAAAACCGAATTAGGATTCTGCCGGTGAAAGGTCATGAACTCAGTGACCGAAGCACTGTCGGCCTTGGCATAATGCTGAAAAAAGACTTCTTCATCACCCACCGACCGCAAGACCGGCACCCAGTGCTCTTTGACCCCTTGGTCATCAATAGACCCGAAATCAATCAAAAGCTGAATATTAACGTCCAATAAGCGCGCAATGTTTTCCGCCCTCTCCAGATATCGCCCCATCCAATAGAGGGAGGCGGCCACTCGGGAAAGCATGGCTGTCGCGGGTGGCCGTTCAAAGCTGACACCAGCCGGATGAACGAAGGTGGGCGGAAATGAATCTGAGGTCATGGGAATTGGGGGATACTGGTGAGCACAGGGCCATTGTTGACGGGTTCCGGGGGATGGTTTCGACCGTCTCCAAACGCCTGCGGAACGGTGGTCATTCGCTTCATCACCATCTTCTTCAGACGGAAGGCGCTGTCGGCGGTCCCGCCGGTTGTCGCAGCACCCAGGTGTCTTTGGATCCGCCCCCTTGCGAGGAGTTCACCACCAGCGACCCCTTGCGCAACGCCACCCGCGTCAACCCACCCGGATTAACGGAAATCTTGTCGCCGTAAAGGATATACGGCCGCAAATCAATGTGCCGACCTTCAAATCCTCCACCCTCGCCCACCCATGTCGGATGCCGACTCAACGAAATCGGCGGCTGCGCAATGAAATTGCGCGGGTTGGCCACGATTTGCGTGCGAAATTCTTCAATCTCCGCCGCACTCGCCCAAGGCCCCATCAACATCCCATAACCACCCGCTTCATTCGCCGACTTGACGACCAACTTTTCCAGATTCTCCAAAATATAAGTCCGGTCTTTCGCCTCGGATGCCAAATAAGTGTCAACACTGTCGAGAATCGCATCCTCTCCCAGATAATATTTAATCATCTTTGATACATAATAATAAATGAGTTTGTCATCCGCCACGCCCGTACCAATGCTGTTGGCCAGCGTCACGTTACCGGCCCGGGCCGCATTGACCAATCCGGGCACGCCCAACAGCGAATCTGCCCGAAACACGGAAGGATCAAGAAAATCATCGTCAATCCGCCGGTAAATCACATCCACCGGCACTAGCCCGGCCGTCGTACGCATGTACACAGCAAAATCACGAACAACCAAATCACGCCCCTCAACAATCGGGATCCCCATCTGCCGGGCCAGAAAAGCATGCTCGAAATACGCGCTGTTAAAAACCCCCGGCGTCAATAACACCACATTGGGGTGATCCTTCCCCTGATACCCCGCCGGAGCGACATGCTGCATCGCACTCAACAGCGCCTGCGCATAATCATCCACCGGACGCACCCCAGCCTGTCGCAATATTTCAGGAAATGCCCGTTTGATAGCCGCTCGGTTCTCCAACATGTAGCTCGCCCCCGAAGGACACCGCAGGTTGTCCTCTAATACCAAATACCGCCCAGCATGATCGCGAATCAAATCAGTGCCGCAAATGTGAACATAAATGTCCTTCGGCACCTGAAAATGCATGAACTCGCGCCGGAAATGCTTCGCACTTAAAACATGGGCCGCCGGAATAACCCGGTCTTTGAGTATCTTCTGGTCATGGTAAATATCATGCAAAAAAAGATTCAACGCCGTGATCCGCTGGATCAATCCCCTCTCCACCACCTCCCATTCTTCCGCCGAAATCACCCGCGGCACACAATCAAAGGGAAAAATCCTCTCTGTCCCTTGGGTGTCGTTGTACACCGTGAAGGTCACTCCTCCGCGCATAAAAGCCATCTCCACCGCCTCCTGCTTCTGCTGGTACTCAACCCCCTCCATCCCGTTCAACCCGTCAGCGACTACCCGGTAATGCGGCCGCACGGTCCCGTCCGCCGAGAACATTTCGTCAAAAAAACTGTCAGTTGCGTAATCGTCAAAAAGCATAACAAGGGGGGATTTTGTGGGGTCAAGCGAGACATAAGCAGAACAAGGGCCAGCTCCGACAAAATCGACGCCTGATCATCACTTCCTGCCTCATCCCCCCGGAATTCGGGTTGAGAATCGCCTCCTGCGCGCTTTTGATGCCCCGTACCGCCTCCATCACCCCAGTTCCACCGTCATGAACCCAACGCCCCCATCTTCCTCCTCCCCCGACCGCGCGGCCGAGGAAGAACTACCCTTTGAACTGGCCATCAGCCGCATCGAAGACTTAGTGACGCGCATGGAAGCGGAACGGCTGCCGCTCGACGACTTGATCGCCGCCTATGACGAAGGCACCCGCCTGCTCGAGGTCTGCCGCCACCGTCTCGACGACGCCCAGCGCCGCGTCGAAATGATCACCGTGCGCGCCGATGGTTCCAGTACATTATCCCCGTTCGCCGGTGATGAAGCGCCGACAGCCGAAGAAGGGTCCTCCCGCTCCCGTCAGCGCTAACCCCCACCCGGGGAACGCCCGCACGTCCGCCTGCCACGCCACCGTGGTAATGTGACCTCCCCTGGGAACGCCAAGCCCCAGCTTGGCGCGTCAAAAAAATGCCGACCAAGGGCTCAGCACGCCCGGAGCTCACGCCAACATTCCCGCCTCCGGCCAATCCACCGCCGCTACCGCCGACACCGCCGCGCACGGCCACGTCCTCTCACCCCCGACCGCTACGTCGGCGTCGAACTTGAAAGCCCCTTTGCGGAGTCCGCCAGTCGGAAACTGCTGAACGCGCCATCCTTGCGAATCTAAAGTTCCCGCTATGAGCTGAATCTGAGACACCCACTTTTGTCACCGACTCGCCGGTTACAATTCGGTACTGTCATCACGATGCTGCAGCCGAATGACCTGCTTCTTGATGATCTCTAGCTCCACGGTCAACTGATGAGCCGCCTTGAGAATCACGGCCTGCACCGCCTCGTCTCCCAGCGCGCGGGTGGCTGGATGAATCTTCATCATCTCAAGAGAGATGGTCTGGCAGGTGGTCTGGATGCGCTGGATAGCCTCGTCGCGAGTCATCCTTCCACTTTCAATTTCCTTGGGCCGAAGATCAAGCCATCAATCACCTGCCACCACGGCCCCCTCACCGCGCATCCAGCTCCTTCTCGACCGCCACCAGCGCCTCCCGCAAGTTTTTCCAGTCATCCGCCGTCGTCGTCCAACCGGAGGAAAATCGAAGCACCCGCCGCATCTCCGCCCACTCCAGCCCAGTGGCCGCCAGCCCGCGCGAATCGCCGTCTCCTCCGCTGCTGCAGGCACTCCCCGTGCTGCATTGGAATCCACGCTGACTCAAACGGGCTAACCACAGGCGGTTGTCATGCCGCGGTGCGACCACCATGCTCGTATTCCACAACCGCGCCCGCCCAACACCCACCACCGGCCAGCCGAGCGCCTGCTCGAATTCATCCCTCAGCCCAGCATCCCCATTGCCTGAAGACACTGCAAAATCATCCAGTGGCAGCCTACCAGGATTCCTCTATGAGCTGGTGATGATTGATCATTTCTAGCCAGGCTGCCATCTTCCTTTGTCATATTGCCCATACATTTTAATATGCCTAATACCCTGTCAGAGAATGTCCCAGACAAGCTTATATTTCCATGCATCATGCTACCATGCACATGATTGTTATGTATATGACAGTGTTACATATGTCAGTAAGTTACAAACATGACAG
>JALRGB010000543.1 GCA_023253575.1 Verrucomicrobiales bacterium | reverse complement strand
GGATCCGTCGGCTTCCACTACGTGGTGGGTTGATTTCAGTAATTTCTTTCAGGGGGTGGGCGCGCTGGGTGGGGGGAATATCACTCTCGTGGCAGGCGGCTCGGTGGCCAATGTGGATGCGGTGGCTCCGACCAATGCCCGGGCGCCGCGTGGAGTTCCGGATTTGACGCGGCTGGTGGAACTGGGTGGGGGTGATGTTCTGGTGCGGGCGGGTACGGACATCAATGCTGGCATTTATTATGTTGAGCGCGGCACCGGCCGTTTAGAGGCGGGGCGCGACATTGTGACGAACAGCACCCGCTCTCCGTCGCGCAACTATCTGACCAGCTTCATTAATCCGGAAGTACTGGCGCCACAAACATGGCTGCCGACCATGCTTTTTGCTGGGAAGTCGGAGTTTAACGTGAGCGCACGCGGGAATATTCTGCTCGGGCCGACGACGAATCCGTTTCTGCTGCCGGCGGGATTGAACAACAAGTTTTGGTACAAGACGTATTTTTCCACCTACGATGCGGCCAGTGCGGTGCGGGTTTCTTCGCTTGGTGGAGAAGTGACAGTGAGGCATGAAGTCGTCCTGCCGACTGAGACTACGGCGCGTTCCATTCTTCAGGTGTGGATGGAGCGGGCCAATTTACTCACGACGGGGGCCAATGGGGCGGCTTTCAATCAGCCATGGCTGAGGCTGGCGGAGACGAGTGTCGAGCCGTTCACGAGTGTGTTTTCGTTGGCTCCGCCGACGCTTGATGTGACGGCTTTCTCGGGTGACATCAATGTGGTGGGTGATCTGACGCTGGCGCCTGCAGCGCGGGGGACACTGGACCTGCTGGCCAGCGGATCGCTCAATGCCCTGCAGCCGGCGGGACGGAGTAATATCCTTGTCCCGGGTCAAAGTGTGACCGTTTGGAATTCGAGCCGCATCAATCTTTCAGATGCGGATCCGGCAGCTATTCCAAGCGTGATGACCCCCTTTGCGTATCAGCTGGTGGCCGGCCGGGTCAATAATCTGGCCAATACGACGCGGCCTGGTTTCTTGGCTGGAGTGGCTAACCTATTTGCTGAAACGGGTTCGACGGGCGGGGTGATTCAGACCAAGCAGGCGCTGCACACGCAGGGGCTTTTGCACTTGCAGGATATGGAGCCGGCGCGCATTTATGCTTTGGGCGGAAATCTTTCCGGATTGACAGTATTTACGGCCAAACCCGCGAGGATCAATGCGTCTCAGGACATAACGGATGTGGCATTTTATCTGCAAAATTTGCGGGATGGAGATCAGAGTGTGGTGAGTGCCGGGCGTGATATTGTCGCCTCCAATGCCAACTCGCCGTTGCGTGCGGAGGCCACGGCCTCTGGTAATCAGCCGGGTCGGGATGAAGCGCCATTGCCCGGTGATCTGCAGATTTCCGGACCCGGTAGTCTAGTTGTGTTGGCGGGACGAAACCTTGATCTGGGCACTGGTGCGGGCAATGCTAACGGTACGGGTGCTGGTATGGTCAGTATTGGAAATGCCCGCAATCCTTATCTGCCTTATACGGGATCCAATTTAGTGGCGGGCGCGGGACTCGGGCCGGTGACCAGCTTGGTCGACACCACTATGGATTTCGATAACTTCATTACTGAATATGTCGATGGTACCGAGGGGCAGGCGTATTTGGCGGAGCTGGGAGTGGGTGACTTTGAGTCATTGTCGGAAGCCGAGCAGAACCGGGTGGCGTTGGAAGTTTTTTACCGTGTGTTGCGCGATGCGGGTCGTGATTTCTCGGTTTCCGGGAATTATGATGAGGGATTTGCGGCGATTGGGACGTTGTTTGGCGGGGTGAGTGGACCGGGGGAGGTGTTGACTCGCGGGCGGAGTGTCCGGACGACGGCGGGTGGTGACATCAGTGTGTTTTCTCCGAATGGTGGGCTGACGCTGGCTAATTCCAATATTGGCAATCCTTTGGTGCCACCGGGGATTATTACAGAGAGTGGTGGCAATATCTCCATTTTTACTGATGGAAATGTGGATATTGGCATTGGCCGGATTTTCACGCTGCGCGGCGGGGACATGATCATCTGGTCTTCGGCGGGCAACATTGCGGCAGGCACGTCGTCGAAGACCGTGGCTTCGGCGCCGCCAACGCGGGTTCTGATTGATCCGCAGAGTGCGGATGTGTCGACGGATCTGGCTGGATTAGCGACGGGCGGGGGGATTGGTGTACTGGCGACGGTTGAGGGGATTCCTCCGGGCAACGTTGATTTGATTGCGCCGTCCGGGGTTATTGATGCAGGGGATGCGGGCATTCGTTCGGCCGGCAACCTCAATTTGGCGGCGACTCAGGTGCTTAATGCGAGCAATATTGCGGTGACGGGGAGCAGTGCTGGGGCTCCTTCGGCACCAAGTGTTTCGGCGCCCAATGTGGGAGGATTGACTTCGGCCGCTAATACGGCGGGAGCTTCCTCGACGGCTGCCACTGCGGCCACCAATCAGGCGACGCAACGGCCGGTTGAATCACAGTCGTCCCCTGAGGAGCCAGCCTCGCTGGTCACGGTCGAAGTCATCGGTTATGGTGGTGGCGAGGACGCTGGTGCTGATGATTCCGGTGCTTCTGCGGAGGAAGAAAAATCCGCCGATGAGGAAGAAGAGGAAAAAGAAAAGCAAAACGGTGGTGAAGCGACGGGTGAGGCTGCTTCGGAGCCGGTGGCTAATTAACTGACAACGAATGAATATGAGGCTGATGCGACGCATTAATTTATGGCGATCGGTGGTTCTGGGATTGTCGCTGGGGGCGATTTCCCTGCCGGGCATGGATGGGTTGCCGGATGTGGCTGGGCTGCGTCAGAAAGCGGCCGATGGTTCGGTGGAGGCACGTTATGAGTTGGGTCGTGCCTTATTGAAGGGGGAGGAAGTCCCTCGAAACTTGGCCGAAGCGTCGACGCTGCTTCGTTCGGCTGCCGAAGCTAGGCATGTGGAGGCCATGGGGGCGTACGGATTCATGCTGGCTCGCGGTTTGGGGATGGAGGCCAATCAGCAGGCTGGTTTCGATTGGATTCGTCAATCTGCCGAGGCTGGCAGTGTGAGTGCGCTGCTCAATCAGGGTATCATGACGATGCGTGGGCAGGGGGTATCGGGCGATCCGGTGGCGGGGATGGTATTGATGAAGCAGGCGGCGGAGCGAGGCAGTGTGGAGGCGCAGGCGCGGGTAGCCGAAGCTTATTTCCTTGGCGAGGATGGGCTGGTGGCAAAATCAGAGGAGGAGGCGGCCCAGTGGGCTCAGCGTGCGGCCGAGGCAGGTCATGCTTGGTCTCAGAATCTTGTCGGAACGATGAAAGAGCATGGTCTTGGTCTGGCTCGCGATCTGCCTGGGGCGAGGGAATTTTACCAGCGGGCGGCAGAGCAAGGAAATGCTAAGGCGCAGGCGAGTCTGGGGCGGCTGCTCCACAATGAAACGGGCGGGGCCGCGGACCGGATTGGGGCGTATTACTGGCTGAAAGCGGGAGCGGCGCAGGGCGAGGTGACGGCACGGAATTTTTTCGCAGAAGTGGAGAGCGGGTTTACTGACGACGAGCGTGCCGCGGGCGAGCAGAAGTTGCGGGAAGTGCCGCCACCGAGGCCCCGGTCAGTGCGGCGCGGAGGTCCTGGGCCGGCGATTCCCCGGGAGGCGTCGGGACCGCGGCGGTGAGTAGTGCGCGCGGTGTGGCTTCTGCGCATGGAGGGTCATTGCTTGTCGTCCGAACTTTCGGCGGACTGGTCGCGCAGGGCTTGTTGATGGGCTTCCTGATGGAGTTTCAGCCAAGCATGGCCGCCGAGACTGGCCCGCAGGCGCGCGTCGTTTTCGACTTGGGCGTCGAGCCAGCGGCGCTGGTAGGCGGGATGAGTTGAATCGTCGGAGCCTTCTCCTTCTATTTCGTTTAAAAACTGACTGGCGAGGTCTTGAATGACGGCGCCTAGATCGGGGGTTTGGTCGCTGGGGGTATGGGTTTCCGTGGGAGCGGTTATTGGTGCAGCCAGAGTGGCGGGGATGGTGGCGGGGGTCGATGGGTCATCGGCAGAAAACGGCACGATGAGAGGTGGTGGCGAGGTTGTGGCTTCCGGAGGTGTGATCTGGTGGGCGAGCGGACTGATTGGATGATTACTAAGAATGGGTGCCGTGGAAGTGGAAGTGATTGCGGCGATGGGCGGCCCGTCATGGCGGTCGATGAGGGGAGTCGTGGTCAGCTTAGTGGGCGATTTTTGGAGAGCCGTGAAGTTTTGAAGCGGCGGTGGCTGGGTGGGGCGTGCTTTGGCGGTGGTGTGGGCCAGAGGGGGGGATTCTGAAGGCTGGTGGAGGGACGGGTTGGCGGGTTTCTTGTGGTAGTGTGAAAAGAGATGGGCTGGAGCGGCTGGTGTGGTCCCTGATATTTCGGTGGGCTGGCGATGATGAGTGAGGAGGAAGGCAATGGCCAGACAGGCCGTGCCGCCCAAGGCAGCGGCGATCAGAGATTTCTGTTGATTGGAAAGCGGCATGAGGGAAAAGTAAAAAGCCGGCGCTGGTGTGGAAACCAGAGCCGGCCGGGATGACGTGAGGAGAGTGAGTAACCCTCCGTCATGTCATGGTAACAAGTTACGGAAGAATCGGGCCACCGTCACCACCGGAACGGGTCACATTCATGGTGGGGATAGGGATGGCGGCTGAGCCGAGATTGGCTGGAATGGTGCTCAGGAAAACATCGCGGAAGGTGGTTTCACCAGCCGTGATGCTTGGCGCTTGATAGAGCCACTGATATCCCCACAACGAATAAGCACCGTTTTGCACGGCGGCTTCAGAATAGGTGACACCATTATAGGTCAGAGCCTTGGCGCCACGGAGCGGGCCGGCCCCGTCAGGATCAGCCACTGCATTGAGTACATCCGACTGGGTGAGGTAAGTCACCAGTAGGCAGTCGACATCATTTTCGTAAGCGGCTCCGGCGTCATAGAGGTCGACCGCATTGCTGGTGCCCTTCATCAAGTTAGCGAGGAAGCTATTGCTGCTGTTGCCGTTGTTGCCAACGAAGTCGATGCGATTGATGGCACCGGATCCATTGTGCTGGGTTGTCTGATTGTTTTGGAACTGTTGGACGGCGCGGAAGAAGCCGTACTGAGTTTCGCCGAGCACGGTGGCGCGGGATCCTGAGCCGTTGTTACGGCCTGCGGCGAGGACGCGTTTGGTGTCGGTGGCCACACCGGTGAAGAAGTGCAAAGGCACTTCCGAGGTTGAGTACAGGGCGTTCATGATCTGATCGTTCATGTTCGTCATGGCCGCGTGATCCCAGGCGCTCTGGTTGGCCACGAACTGGAAAGGAACCACGCCCACGGTGGAACCGGTCAGGGTTGGGCTGAGGGTGGTGGAAGCGGCTTGAGCCACGTCGGAGAAGGCGAATGAAGCCGGGGAGGTTTCGAAATCACCGGCGACGGCGGCGAAGCCTGTTCCGGCGGTCGACATGGCGGTGGTGGTTTTGAGGACTTGGACTGGGGTGCCGGCGGCGACGGCGGCGATGCCGGCGGTGGACCCTGACCAAGAGGCGCGGACGATGACGGTGCCGGGGATACCGGCCACGGTGCCGCGGTAGATGGCGCGGTTGGTGGCGCCAGCGCTGGCTCCGGTGGTGGTGTCGAAGGTGTATTCGGTGGTGCCGGCGCCTCCGAGGAGGGCGATGATGGAAGTATTGGCTGCGGCGCGGAAGGCGGTGGCTCCCGTGATGTTCACGACGGTGGTCTGGGAGTAGGCGGCCCCGGCCAGAGTGAAGGCGGCGAAGCCTGTGGCGATGAGTTTAGTGGTGTTTTTCATGGGTTTTTCCAGTGAGTGGTGGACGAAATAGATGGAAATAATCGTGATAGATGGAGGACTAGGACTGACGGCGGCGGCGGAGCAGGGCGGCGGCGCCACCGAGTCCGAGGAGGAGGACACTGCCGGGTTCAGGAACGGTGCCGATGATGCCTTGCGAGTTCAGGGTGAAAGTGGTGATATACCGTCCTTCGCCGGCTGGATCATTGGGATTGGCCGAAGCGCTGGGGCGTCCTACGAGGCGGTAGAGGTCGAGGTAGGCGGTGGTGCCGGTTCCCAGTGGTCCTTGTACGCCGCCGGTCAGGATGCCGCCAAAGGCGGACCCACCAATCGGGTTGAATTCGTCCCAGCTATTGATGGTGGTACCTTCGTCTTGCAGTACACCGAGTCCGCCGGTGCCAGCGGCTTCGGTCGCGCCTTCAAAGCCGCCCGAGAGTGAGAGATCGGCACCGGTGGCCCCCTGCATGGTAGCAATCGAGGTGGCGCTGGAGATCACGGTCGAGCCGGTGGCGAGAGACCACGCGGAAGAGGCTCCCGGGGCGGAGGTGGCGCGGCTGATGTAAATGGTGGCTTTGGCATCGCCATTGACAACGGTGTTGGGACCGCCGGCGGCGGCGTCGCGAACACCGGCGATGCCCCAGTACAGGTCGCCGCGGTTAAACCATCCGCTGCCGAAGGTGGCGGTCAGTACCCCACTGATGTCATTGACGAGCGGTACGGAGCTGGGGTTGTTTTTATAAGAAGCAGCGGAGCCTAGATTGAAAACGAACGACGTGCCGCTTCCAACGCCTGCGGCGGTATGGAATCCGAGCAAAATGTCCCCTGCTGAATAAGTGACGGCGGCTGATGAGCTGCCGGCTCCGAGGACAAGACCCGCCGCGGCCAAGATGGCTGCCGGCAGAGAAGAGATGGATGGTGGTTTCATGCAGATGTCTGGTGGGTTGAAGAGAGAAGATGCCGAATCGAAACAGCTGAATTATTCCGCTAAGGATCGAGTTAATCTAAGCGGGGCTGGAAGCATTGGCTCGCTCTGAGCTACTCAATAGGATTCTGGAAAAAAGCCTCAACCGTCTTTAGGTAGCGTTTCCGTCACTTTTTGAGGTATTAAACAGGGTGAAATTCAATGTGTTACAATTACGTCACATGTGTAAATCCTATTGTTATAGGTGTTTGCTGTCTGTGACGAAAGCGTAACTCGAGGTTGTTTGCTGGTGACGGGGTGTCTGGTGATGATGGTGAGGCCAGCGTGCCTGCCATGCACGGGCCGTGGGGCAGAAGGGCGCAAAGAAGGTCCATCCCCCACCCGCCTCGTCTTTGCCCTGCAACTGCTGGCGATCCCAGCAGCAATGCAGTGGATGTACATGTGTTTACAGCTCTGCAAACACTAC
>JALRGB010000397.1 GCA_023253575.1 Verrucomicrobiales bacterium | reverse complement strand
CTGCACGATCTTGGATAGAGCGGTCGTCGTTTCCATTAATACATGCACATGTTTCGTCATGACGCACCAGGCGAACAGGCGGTAGCGGTCACCGTTCCACTTGAGCAGGCTCTCTTGCATGAGGCTTGCCAGTGCGGGTTGTCTCAGAGCGCAACACCCCATACCCGCATTTAGCCAGATCTCGATTTTTTTCCGCCGTTCGGCGTCGATCTTTTCGGGCGATGATTCTAGCAGTTCATTTTCGATTTCCTGAAGTTTGGATTGTGGCAGCGAGTCGGCCAGCCGGAAGGTGACGGACTGGATGGTCTCAGGGTTGTCGTAATGCGGGAGATAGTCGCGTGAATACCATCCCGTGAAAGTGTTTCTTGGAGCGTTCCTGGGAGCGTTCCTGGGAGCGCTGAGCCCCAGCTCGGCGAGAGTTTTCTCCCTATCAGTGTTCGATGAGGGAAGGTTATTTTCTGGTTTTGAATTTTGGGAGTGCATTTGGCGGGATCATATGGAGACTCCGAGCTGGGGCTCAGCGTTCCCAGGGCGGAGGCGCTCGACCGTGGCCAGTCGCTGGCTCGTTGGCGCAATCCTGCGGCTACCGGATTCTGCTCGATGTAGGCGCGGGCTTTGTCGAAGTGATCCGTATCCCGGATGAAACGATCTCAGTCTTCACGCATCCAAAGCGCGGTCCCCGAAACGCCGAGCCCTCGCTCGGTGTTTTGTTCCATCGCCCATCGCCCCTTGTTCGATGGGCTCTCATGGAGCCACGCCTGTTGACTGGGCGGGACGTTAGCTAACCCAGCGGACTCGTTCTCCTTGGGGAGAGGCCTCGGCGACCCTTTCGGTTGTTATTTCGCTTCCGATCGGGCTTCCGATCGGGCTTCTGGTCTCGCTTTCGGTCTCAGGTTGTGTTTCCGAGAGGGTTTCGGCGATCATGTTGATCATGCCGGTGATGATGTGGCTGGCGTTGGCGAGTTCGCGGAGGGTTTCGGGGGCCAGAGTTTTTCCGGCGGTAGCGGAGAGGGCGGCGGTATGGCGATCGAACGCGAGGGCGGCTTCTTGGGCGATGGCATGGGCGGCGGTGATGTGGCCGAGCATGAGGTAGGAGCTGACCTCGATGGCGAGCGCTTCGGGTTTGTGGCGCGCGGGTGGAGGCAGGTGATTGACGCAGGCGAGGGCGGCGTAGGCATTGCCATCATCGAGATAATCCAAGGCTGCGGCGAGGCAGACAATGAACGAGAGAGCGCCAGTAAACGGGGGGGAGGAGGGGAGAGGTGGGAGTGTCATCTCGGCATGATTGACACATCGGGAGAATTTGCCAAGCGAAAAGTAAACAAAAGAACACGCGACAAATGAGTGGCGTACAAAGGTTAAATGCGAGGAGGGAAGATCTGGCGCTTTAACAAAAATAACAAACTGATTTTCAGCTTGTTATCAAATGAATCAAGCGTTCGCGGCCCGAGGTTCCGGGCCGGCGGAGGCGCCTGAGGGGGCGAGCTAGAGGCCGACCAATCGCACGGACGTGACGTCCGGCAGGGCGCGTAAATCGGCGAGCACTGTTTCGGCGGGCTGGCCGTCGAGGTTGAGGACGACGAGGGCGGTGCCGTCTTTAATATCTCGGCTGAGGCTCATGTGGGCGATGTTGACGCCGTGCTGGCCGAGCAGCGTGCCGTAGGCTCCGACCATGCCTGGGCGGTCTTTGTTTTCGAGCAGCAACAACCACCCTTCGGGCACGATTTCCATGCGGCGGTTGGCTATTTTCACGATACGGGGGCTTTTCCCGAAGAAGGTACCGGCGACGGTCGTCCGTTCGCCTTCGCGGCCGACGCTGATTTCGATAAGGTCGGCGAATTCGGCGGCTTCGGCGAGGCGGCTTTCGGTGAAGCGGAGGCCTTTGCGTTCGGCCATGCTGGGGGCGTTGAGGAAGTTGACGGTTTCCTCCGAGCTGGCGCGTTCGAGAAACCCTTTGAGGGCGGCGCGAGAGATGAGGGCGGTGTCGAGGTCGGCGATTTTGCCGGCGTAATTGACGCGGATGACATCCGGTTGAGACGGGGCCAGCTGGCTGAGCACGCGTCCGAGGGATTCGGCGAAGGCGAGGAACGGGCCCACTTGTTCCATGGTTTTTGGATCGATGTTGGGCATATTGACCGCATTGACGACGGCTCCATCGAGGAGGTAGTCGCGGATTTGGCGTGCGACTTCGATACCGACGTTTTCCTGTGCTTCGGCCGTGGAGGCACCGAGGTGCGGAGTGAGGACGACGTTGGGCTGTTTGAAGAGCGGGTGGTCAGCGGTGGGGGGTTCGACTTCGAAGACGTCGAGGGCGGCACCGGCCACCGTGCCGGATTCGAGGGCCTCGAGCAGGGCGGTTTCGTCGATCAGGCCGCCGCGGGCGCAGTTGATGAGGCGCACGCCGGGTTTCATGGAGGCCATGCGGG
>JALRGB010000388.1 GCA_023253575.1 Verrucomicrobiales bacterium | reverse complement strand
GCGCGACATCCGCGCCACCTAATAAACCGGGCGAGGAGCCGGAGGGGGATTGCGAATCAAATCCACCACCTTCGGAAAGGCCGCTAACGGAATCTGCTGCGTCAAACAATGAAATGTGCCTAGCCCCCAAATCAACTCGCGACAATCAATCGGATAAATCCGACGCGTCGGGAAAGATTTAACCATGATCTCCAATGCCTTCTCATCAGCCGGATCATCATAAGTCGGTAGTAAAACCACTTTATTTCCAACGTAGAAATTAGCGTAAGTTGCTGGCAACCTTTGGCCCTTGCGTAAAATCGGTTGAGGCATTGGCAGATTGACGACCTGCAGATCCGTGCCGTCCTCAATCTTCATCTCCTTGAGTAACTCGAGGTTTTTCTTGAGCACCGCGTGATTCTTGTCCTTGGGATTCTCCTCCACACAAGTCACTACCGTGTTTTTATTCACAAACCGAGTGATTGTGTCAATATGACCATCCGTATCGTCGCCTTCAAGCCCGCCCGGCAACCACAACACATTGCTCACACCAAGGAAGTCCTTGAGCAATCGCTCCATATCCTCTTTTTTTACGCCTTTATTGCGGTTTTTGTTCAGCAGGCATGACTCCGTCGTCAACACCGTGCCCGATCCATTCACCTCAATAGCGCCCCCTTCTAAGACCATGCCAGGTTCGAAAATCTTGCCGCCCAAATACTCCGCCATCGCACGGCCAATACCAGCATCCACCGAGGCTTTGTCATACTTCTGCCCCCATGCATTAAACTTCCACAATACCGAGCCACCCCCTCGATCCTCAGCCCGTACCAAAAAAGTGGCGCCATGATCACGACACCACGGCTCCATAGACGGCGTGTCCAGAAAATGAAGGCGACTTTGCTCGGCGATCGTCAGTAAATCCCGAATCACCTGCTTGTCCTCTGCACATGCCACATTGATAAAAACCTGCTCAGACGCAATCAACGCGTGCAACATCGACTCAAAAGCCGGCAACACTGCCTCATATGCACCTTTGCCCGGGAAACTAATGCCCTTTTTGTTCGGCCACGTCAAAAACGTCCCGTAATGCGTCTCCCACTCCGCCGGCATCCGAAAACGTGCCTGCTTCGGTGTCTTCGACAAAACCTCAAACCACGCTCCCTTTTTTGCCACTTTGGCCGCCCCAGATTTGGCACTAGCTGGCTTCGACCCTCCCACCGACTCCACCTCCCCTACCACCGCCTTGGCCGGCTTCACCGCACCAGCCAACTCCTCAACCTTTGCAGACTTGACCGCCGAAGACGATTTCTCCGGTTTCACCGCAGGAGCCTTCTCCGATTTCACCGCAGGTGTTTTCTCCGGTTTCACTGTGGCCCCGTCCTTGAGAGCTTTCGCCGGTTTCTCCGGTTTTGCGGCTTTCTCTGATGGCACCGAGCCGCCAGTTTTCGACGACGGTTTAGACTTCCCTGATGGAACCGTCGGCTGCGCGGAGGAAGAATCAGCATTGGCTCCTTTGGCTCCCGTTTTGGCGGAAGTGGCTGCGGCTTTTTTTCCGGACGAGGACTTGGCGGAGGCCCTTTTTCCTGTATCTGCCGTGGTGGCAGTGTCGGGCTGGGGTTTAGCCTTGACTGGAGGCAGATCGGCCGGGGCTTTATTTGATTTCATGATAAACGGGAAATCCCGCGGTAGAGACTTAATCGAGATAGCGTTGCGTAATCCCTTGATAGGCGTCGATCCGGCGGTCGCGAAGAAACGGCCACCCATGGCGCTGCGCTTCGATCAACGCTGGATCGATCTCAGTGATAAGAACCTCGTCGCGGTCCGAAGACGCTTGCGAGATGATCTGCCCTGAAGGGTCAGCGACAAAACTTTGGCCCCAGAACTCGAGTCCGGGCGGACCTTCGGGTTGTTCCAAGCCCCATCGGTTGGCGGCCGCCACAAAAACCCCGTTGGCAATGGCGTGTCCGCGTTGGATCGTTTCCCAACTCGCATATTGCCGCGGACCAAACTCCGCTTTCTCCGGTGGCAACCACCCAATCGCCGTTGGGTAAAAGAGCACCTGTGCCCCCTGAAGAGCCGTCAAACGAGCGGCCTCCGGGTACCATTGATCCCAACAAATAAGCACCCCAATACGCCCAAAGGCCGTATCCCAAACCCGAAATCCAAGATCACCCGGAGTGAAGTAAAATTTTTCGTAAAACTGCGGATCATCAGGGATATGCATCTTCCGATACGTCCCCAGAATGGCTCCGTCCGCATCAATAACAACCGCCGAATTGTGATACAATCCAGGTGCCCGCTTTTCAAACAACGGAACAATCAAAACAACCCCCAACTTCTTCGCCACCGCCTGCATCTCCTCCGTCTGCGGACCCGGTATCGTCTCCGCAAATTTGAAATACTCCTGCTTCTCAGCCTGACAGAAATACTGCGTGGCAAACATCTCCTGCAAGCAGATAACCTGCGCGCCCCCTCGGGCCGCTTCAGCAATCAGCTTTTTCGTTCCGGCGATGTTTCTCGCCACAGACGGCCCGCAAGCCATCTGGACGAGTCCGACCTTGAACCGGCCATTTTTTTGAACTTTTCGGACAGGCATTCGTACGTTGTATATTGAGCTTTAACCCGAACGAGGGTCGGGTTGCAACCCGATTTGTGAGGATTCTCCCGACCGGAGCCACGGCGGGACGAGAGACACTCAGCAAAATTCACGTAATTACTAGAAATTAATCGATTTTCCCCTTCCAAATCGACTTAATTCCACTGCAAAAGCGCCATCACCCGCCATTTTGTGCAGACTTCTTGATTTTTGCGCCAAACCATTCTATGAGCACAAGCTCGAATGACGGCAGAATCTTTTGTTCCCGGACAGCGGTGGTTGAGTAATAATGAACCCGAATTGGGCCTCGGATTGGTTATATCGTCCGCCAAAGGACGCACCACGTTGCTGTTTCCAGCCACCGGGGAGACGCGGCAGTACGCCCCTAGCAGCGCTCCCCTCACCCGGATGATTTTCAATCAAGGGAGTGAGATCAGCGGACATGATGGCTCGACTATCATGGTCGAACAAGTCGTGGACTCAGGAGGCCTGCTCACCTATCACGGCGGAGGAAAATCGATTCCCGAAAGCGCCCTCGCGGATTCCCTGAACTTTAGCCGACCAGAAGATCGATTACTCAACGCCCAGCTGGACGACAAAGGACTGTTCAATCTGCGCTCCAAAGGCCTGCACCATCGATTTGAGACCCTGCGAGGTCATCAGCGCGGGTTCCTCGGACCGCGCATCGAGTTGATCCCCCACCAACTTTTTGCAGCGCTTCAGATTCGCCGTAAAGGAGTCCCCCGTCTAGTGCTGGCCGACGAAAGCGGCACCGGCAAAACCATCATCACCTGTCTGGTGCTGCACCGGCTGCTGGTCACCGCACGGCTCCAGCGCGCCCTGATCGTGGTCCCATCGTCATTGCTCAGCCGCTGGCATTATGAACTAACCCGGCGGTTCCATCTGACCGTCCGACTCCTCGATCCAAGCCCAAATCAGGAACCGGCCACGCCGCTGACCCCAGACGAGCCAATGGTCTTGTGCTCGACAGAAACGCTGCCCGCCGCCGCCGCCTTGACTTGGGATCTCCTCATTGTCGACGACGCAGATGCCGCCGAATCGCCCCATCTTGAACCTCTCTGCCGGGCGACCCCTGGCGTGATTCTGCTCACCGACCTGCCACCACAGACCGAAGTGGAAGCACACAACCGGCTGCGCTCTTGGCTGGACCACGCCGGATGCCCCACCCCCGTCCCACCCCAAGGCGCCATCCTCGCCGAAAAATTGTTGGGGCCAACCGCAGAACCATGGCCCGAGGAAGAACGTCTGGCCTTGGAAGCACTCACCGGCTCCCCCGTCGATCCTTCCATTTTTACAGCCGAACAAGGAGACGGCCGCGAACGCATCCTCGCCGGCCTGCTCGAAGGTTTGGGAGCCGGGCGCCGCCTGCTGCGTAACACCCGCGCCGTCATCGAAGGCCTGCCAGAACGGGAAGTGCTCACCCACAAACTCTCCCTACCTGCCGAGGCCACCCCCGCCCTGCTCGCCTCTCTCACCG
>JALRGB010000354.1 GCA_023253575.1 Verrucomicrobiales bacterium | reverse complement strand
GTAATCGCGGGGGCATGGAGCGGGGGCGGGGCGGGGCGGGGCGGGGAGGCGGTGGTGGTTAATTCGGCTGCGGGTCGCTTTCTTCCGGTCGGCGGGCTGGCCACGAGAATGTGCGCGAGAGGGTGGTGGGATCTTTGGTGGCGACGTGCGACTGTTCCTCGGCGGGGCGGTCGGGTAGGCGGCGGTAGCGCCACGGCCGGTCGCCCAGTTCGCGGGCAATGAGGGCCGCCAGTGCGGGGTCGTAAGATTTGAGCTCGTCCCGGGTATTAACTTCGTTGTGAGAAGCGTCGTTCTGGCGGTTGCAATCGAACCACGATTGCACGCCCTCAGCCCAGTATTCAGCGGCATTGGTGCCGGCATAAAACCCCTGCCACAACCCCCGAGCTACCGCTTCCTGATAGGTTTTTTCAAGTTCCTTCTCAAAGTCCGGATTGATGGTGGTCAAGCCCATCTGATGAATGACATGAGCGAATTCGTGGATCAAAATGTTTTCCGTGAAGTAGGGATCCCCCTGCAGGCTGAGTAAGTTTTCCTCGCCGCAGGAGACGGCGGGAGCATCGTGGGTGGCTCCCAGTCCGCGGGCCCGGCGATTCCAGTACTCGGGCGGAGTGAGGTGACGGTGTTCGGGAATGTCGGTGGTGAATTCATCCGGGGCCATGATGGCCAGCCGGATTTTGTGGCCTGTGATGGCGCGGGCCAGATCCTCGCGCCCAGCCAGCATGTGTCGCAGCAGAAAGGCGGCTTCGTGGAGTGCTGCCGGGGAAACTTTGTCGGATGAGACAATCGGGACCCCCATGGCCTCATGATAGCGCGTGTAAAACGGGTCCAATCCTAGCCGCGCACGCACCTCCTCGGGTGGGGTCGACGGCTGTTCAATTGTCGACGGGGGTGCCGCCAGCGAGAGCAGGGCTAGGCTGCCGGTCATGACCGCGAAAGTGAGCGGAAGATTCATGATTATGACCATGTGGCTGATGGTAGATCCAAGCAAGGCGTTGAGTGCATGATTCGATCCGCGGGGAGGGAACCAACGAGGAGGGGATCTCCTGACGGCGGTCAGGGGGCGGCTTTCGTTGCCGATTGTTTCATGTATGCTGACGGACATGAGCACACCCCATCGATTCAAGGACCGCGTTCAGGCGGGATGTATTTTGGCGGGGGCGCTCGGTCGCTATGCGCGGCGTCAGGATGTGGTGGTGCTGGCTCTGCCGAGGGGCGGGGTGCCGGTGGCCTTTGAAATTGCGCGGGAGCTTCATCTGCCACTGGATGTTTTGGTGGTCCGCAAGTTGGGGGTGCCTGGATGGGAGGAGCTGGCCATGGGGGCCATTGCCAGTGGAGGCGTGCAGGTGATTAATCGTTCGGTGGTGCAGGCCGAGGCCATCACCGAAGCCATGATTGAGCAGGTGGCGGCCCGGGAAAGGAAAGTGTTGGAACGCCGAGAGCTAGGGTATCGCGGTCATGCGGGCGCGCCCCAGATGGCGGGTCAAACGGTGATTTTGGTGGATGATGGGGTGGCAACCGGCGCCACGATGGAGGCGGCCGTCAAAGCCCTGCGCCGGCAACAGGTCGCGCACGTGTGTCTCGCGGTGCCCGTGGCATCGCACGAGGCTCACGCACAGCTCAAGCCGCTAGTTGACGACTGGGTGTCGCTCATGATGCCGGAGGGGTTTCGAGCGGTGGGTGAATGGTATGACGAATTTCCTCAAGTCACTGATGCTGAAGTGACAGAATTGCTGGCGGCGGCTCGCGGATTTGTTGGGGAGAAGAAGGGATGAGGGGTTAGGGAGTGGGTCGGATAAGGAGCTGCCAGGATGAGTGGGCGAGACGGGTGTAGATGGTGCCGACGGCGTCATCACCGGCGGGGTTACCATTCTGTAAACATGTGCGCAGCACGCTGAAGATCAATTCTGCGTGTTCATTGATGTCGGTTTCCACGTCTAGCGGGAACGAGGCGTCAAGGATCTCGAGACCGTCATCGGTGACCTCCGTTAATTCTCCGGCCCATTGGATCACGCGGTCGACTGGATCTTCTTCCGGATGCCGTTGGGCGACGAGTTCGAGCAGGTGGTGGCGGTCCGGGGCATTCATGAGCAAGGCTAGGAAGAACCGGTGTTCGGGTTCGGTGATGCTGGCCCGCATTTGTTTGATGATATCGCGGCGGGTGGCTTCTTCGAGGGTAGCGGCCATGCCGGCGGCCAGAGTTCCGTGTTTCTTGCTAAAGGCATCGAGGGCGGCGGTCCATGCGTCCAGTGCCTGGAGTGGATTCATCGTGTGTTGGAGTACGAAAAACCCGCGTTCGAAGTCGAGTTCGGCGATCATGCGCAGCACGAGGTCGGCGTATGATGGGTCATCGAGCTGCTCGAGCACGTCGAGCAGTTGTTTGCGGCGCATGGTCAGCGGGTCATTAAAGACCGGATCGAGCGCGACATGGGGCGGTAGGTAGTTAAATTGCGGGCCGGTGCCCGGATCATGCTGGGTTCGGACGACGACGGTGACCGATGGGGTGTCGAGGTGAAAGAGCGAATGAATGCAGCTCCGGCCAGAAGTAATCGGGACGATGCTTCCGGTTTCGAGCAATTCCATCTGCTTCATGCGCACGTCGCCGGTGCGGAAATGCGGGGTGATGGAGCGCGCGTTTTCAAATTCATAGTGGGCGTGAATGCTGGAGCCGGAAAGCACATGAAAAGCGCCAGAAAATTCATGCTGGTGAATGTCCGTTGTGCCGTCCAGCCAGAACAAGATCTGAATGTAAAACCGGGGGTGCTCAAAGACTACCAACTCAGGTTGGCCAAATCCGGAATGCGTCTGCGTCGGTTGCTCGTCCTCAAGCAAAAAGTCGCGCATCAATTCGGAAAGTGCGACGTGCTCCGACGGTAGGCGCTCTGCCAAGGCGTCGGCCGCCAGAGCCGGAAAAACCTCCAGAGAAAAATTCTCTCGCTTCCATCGCGTCAGTACCGTCCGGCCAAGATCCTGGAAAAATGCATTCATAGAGTGATCGATTCAGCCCGCCCCCTTACGTCAGCGCCGAGCCTCGTTCACAATGCTGCGGCGAGGCGGTACTCACAATCGCAAAAAATGGCGGTTTTTCCAGACACTCAGGGAGATGAGGCGAAGTCGTCTGCATTGGCAAATGTACTGAGCTATTCGCCATGATGACGGGCCGGGGTGGGGTAGATGTGGACCGCGGGCTGCGGGAGATGCCTGACGGGGCGCGATCGGTGGCTGATCATTTGCGTCGCGAATATTTCGAGGATATAGTTGTGTCGTTGTCTGATGCGTTGTCGCGTTTTATTTCTTAATGCCAACGCGACGATGAGTCCGTATCGCGTGGCTCCCTTGGGGTTGGCTTTTGTGGCCAGCGCCACTCGGGACGCGGGGCACGAGGTGAAGTTTCTCGATCTTCCTGAGACCAAGACTCAATGGAAGGAATTTCGGCGATTATTGACCGAGTGGTCGGCCGACTATTTGGCGGTGGGGATCCGGAATATTGACAACAGTGATTTTCATGGATTTGAGAGTTATCTGGAAGCGCCGGCGGCGTTGGTGGCGGAGGCGCGGCGGCTCCGTCCTGGTTTGAAAGTGATTGTGGGGGGGCCGGCGGGCACGGTGGCGCCGCAGCTGGTGATGGACCGGGTGAAGCCGGACCATGTTTTACTGGGTGAGGGGGAGGAGAGTTTTCCTTTATTATTGGGGAGGCTGGAGGCGGGCGAGTCACCGCTGGCGGTGGTGGGAGCGCCGGGAGGGGCTGAGCGGGTTCCTTTTCGGGTGTTGCGGACAGGTGATTTGCCATCGCCGCGGCTCTACGAGTGGGTGAAGGATTTGCGTCCGTATTTACGTGGGGACGCGGGGTATCCATTGCAGACGAAGCGTGGGTGTCCGTTGAAGTGTACGTATTGCACGTATGGGCGCATTGAGGGGACGCGGTATCGATTTTTAGATCCCGAGGTGATTGCGGACGAAGTGCAGGGGGCGATGGAGTGTGGGGTTCGTGATTTTGAATTTGTGGACAGCACCTTTAATTTGCCGGCGCACCATGCGTTGGCGGTTTTGACGGCGTTGCGTGACCGCAAGCTGCATGCGAACTATGTGGGCACGGGATTGAATCCGTCGAAGCTTCCGGGCGAGTTATTGGCGGCGATGAGGGAAGTGGGATTTCGCAGTGTGATTTTGACGGCGGAGAGTGCCTCGGATACGATGTTGGAGAGTTATCAAAAGAGTTATCGTCGTGATGCCTTGTTTTCGGCGGCGCGGCAGTTGGAGGAGCATGGTTTGATTGCGCTCTGGGTTTTTCTATTGGGTGGGCCGCAGGAGAGCGAGCAGACGGTGGGCGAGACGCTTTCATTTATTGAGGACCGTATTCAGGCGCCGAATGCGGTGTATATCACGAGCGGCATTCGGTTGTATGATGGCAGTCCGATCGCGGATGATGCGGCGGCCGGGTTGTTTGCCAAAGCGGATCTGCAGCGGCGGGCGGAGTTGCCAGATCTGGAATTTTTTTATTCGCACGCCACGCCTCCGGGCTGGCTGGAGACGCGGCTGCGTGCGTTTCAGGCGGTGCATCCGCATGTGATGCTTTCGTGTGAAGGCCACAGCACGGCCACCAAGCTGGCGTTGCGGGTGATGAACCACCTGCCGTTTCGCAAACCTTACTGGCAGTATATCCCGGCCTTGAACCGCCTCCGCCGGATGATTCCCGGCATCAATTAAATGAAAACGATTCCTCGTGTCTTGCTGTTCTTACTTCCGCTCTGGTCCATGGCGCATGCCGATGTGTGGGTGGGAAAATCTGATGTGACCTTCAAAGGGTATTCCACGTTGCATGATTTTGAGGGCGCGGTGACGGCGGTGCCGCTGCAGGTGACGGTTGAGGACCGGGCGGGCGGCCGTCTGGTGAGTGCGACCTCGGCGGTTGAGGTGCAGCGCATGAATACGCAGAATGAGGACCGGGATGAAAACATGTGGAAAATGTTTAATACCGCGGTTTTCAAGCTCATTAAAATCGCGGTGGACGACGTGCCGGAGGTGGCTGTGCGGCCGGCCGGCGACATGCCGGGCCGAATGCCGGTGTCTCTGACGATGGCGGGTACGACGGGGAAAGTGGTGGCGGAAGTGACCGGACTTCGG
>JALRGB010000278.1 GCA_023253575.1 Verrucomicrobiales bacterium | reverse complement strand
AACGGTTGCAGCGTGCCGTGCTGATAGCTTTTGCCATAAAGAGTGCCATTGCGATAGAGTGTAATGGAATTGTCCGTGCCATAAACCACTGCCAGATGGATGAGCTCACCCGGACCGGCGGTCTCGGGCGAGGCGTGGACGTCTTGGGTGCGTCGAAAATTATCGCTCCCGGCAATCCAATGACCCGGTTCCTTTTCGCCAAAGACGATCGCGTCGAAGTTCTCGCTATCCGGCGTCTGCACGGTCAACGCCGCTCCCCCCCGTTGATCAAGCCCGGCCAGAGTCACCCAGACTTCCAGTGTTTTTTCACGAAGGCTGGTCGGAAGCGGTTCGGTGACAACCCATTGACCCGCATCCTCCAAGATAAGGCGGCCCGCCCGGACCACAGCGCCGCCTTCGGCTCGGCCGTGCATTGACCCGATGGCATCACGCAAATCTTCGTCGAACCCCCATCGAGCCAATGGTAAAGGCAGCTGATTCGAAAAGTCCGCTCCCCTCTGCCGGACAAGCTCAGCGCGAGCCCGCAATTCAACCTCCGCAATTTCTCGAGAAAGCCGACGAATGCCCGCTTCTGTCTGTTCCTTGTCCGCACTGCGGGCCGCCTGCTCCAGGAGCCATGCCCCAAGACCAGCCGATGCTTTGGTCCACGCAGCATCCAAACCACCGCGAATTTCATCCTTCAACACCGCGAGTTCAGCCCGGTTCGTCTGCTGTATTACAGGATCATCTACCACCACCTGGCCGGGGCGACTGCTAGCGAAGACACCGTAGAGCGCATAAAAGTCCTTCTGGCTAATCGGGTCAAATTTATGATCGTGACAGCGGGCACAGGAAACGGTGAGTCCTAGAAAAGTTTTTGAGAATACATCAATTTGGTTATCAACAACTTTGACCTGATCATCTAATGCATCCACCGGTCCGAAACCGAATTCGACCATGCGCAAATACGCTGGGCCAAGCATGGATTCGTTCAATCCCTCAGCGCGATTCAGCCGCGGGTTCGGCAGCAGGTCGCCAGCGATGTGTTCGCGGACGAACTGGTCATAGGGTACGTCGTCATTGAAGGCGCGGATAAGGTAATCCCGGTACCGCCAAGCCATCGGCAGTTCCGGATCGCCTTGGCTACCGTGAGACTCACAGTAACGAACGAGATCCATCCAATGCCTCGCCCAATGCTCGCCAAATCGTGGCGAGGCGAGCAGGCGGTCGACTTGCCTGCTATAAGCATCCGACGAATGGTCCCGACAGTAGTCCTCGATCTCGTCGATAGTAGGCGGAAGTCCCGTCAATGCGAAAGTGGCGCGCCGTAGCAACGACTCGCAACCGGCCGAGGGAGAGGGCCGCAGCCCGCGTTCCTCCATTTTCGCTTGCAGAAAACGATCGACTGGATGCTCCGACCACGCGGTGTCCATCACCTTGGGAACAGGCGGCTTTCGCACTGGCTGGAAACTCCACCATTCTGCGCGCGCTTTGAGCGTAGCATCCCAACTGCCATTGTCCGTCGTCACCGCTTCACCCACCGTCGGAGGTTGGTCGCGCGGATCAAATGCGCCCTGATTTACCCACGTGACAAAATCCTCGATGACAGAATCCGCAAGCGCAGGTCGATCCTTCGGCATTTTCGAATCCGGGGCCACGTGGCGGATACTTTGGATGAGCAGGCTTTTTTCTGCATGACCCGGAATGACCGCCGGGCCAGTGTCTCCGCCTTCGAGCAGTCCGTTCCGAAAATCCACGCGCAGTCCGCCCTTTTGCTTATTCGCCCCGTGACACTCATAGCACTCGTTGACCAGCATCGGCCGGATGCGTTGCTCGAAAAAATCAATCTGTTCTGGAGTGGCCAAAAGCGCGGTCTGAACGAAAACAGTAAGAATCGTGAGGGCCATCCAAGTGGCTCCAGTCAGTGCACGGTTCGACCACCCGATCAGACCGCGCTGATTGCCGAGGTCGGCCTGTGTCGGTGCGGCCGTGACGCGCTGAGATTTTGGAATCGCCCTCATTTGTCGAGTGGCTCCCCCCGGTAAGTGAAATCGTCGAGAAACCAAGGGATGCCTTTTCTCATTAATAGACGGAAGGCAGGCCGTTGGATATCATCCATTGCCCTAAAGAGGCGTGCGATACATGACGATGACCCGTCCGGGTCCGCAGCATCATGAGGGAAAACGAGACAGCCAGTTTTCTTTCTTTTTTTCTTGCGTTTTAGATACCTTGCTAGTATTC
>JALRGB010000060.1 GCA_023253575.1 Verrucomicrobiales bacterium | reverse complement strand
AGACCTGACCGATACCCAGTTCTGGGCCCAAGCCGTCAAAGCCATGGAACCAGCGCTCACCGCCTACGAAGCCACTACCACCGCACGATAGCCAACACTGAAGGAACACCGCATGGGAAGGGCGTGGTCGAGGTCCGAGGCCAAGCGTCGGCCATTGGGAGCTCGGTTTTTTGTTAGCAAAAGAACCGACTCCGGTGCGCCCGGATCAGGCGCGGCCATCGGCGGAACCGTCGGCCAGTTCGGAACCGTCGGCCAGTTCCCTCGGTGATTTTCTTTACCTCACTTTCATGCCGGTAACCGATTCCATGATCACGGTGATCATCATGTACGCGACCATACCGACGAGGAAGGCCATGAAGATGGTGACGATGTGGGGGATGGCTTCTTGCATCCGCACGATTCGTTTTTCCAGTTCCTTGTCGTAGCGTTCGGCGGTCCGGCGCAGGGCCAGCGGCAAATCTCCCGTTTGTTCGCCCACCGTGATCATGTCCGTCATGAGGGGCGGGAAAAAACCAACGCGTTTGAGCGCCTTGGCCAAGGATCCCCCTTCGCCCACCATGCCGATGACCTGATCGAGCAGGCGGCGCACGTAGATGTTCTGGGTCGCGTCCCGCGAAAGTTCCAGCGACCGGAGGAGTGGCAAGCCGTTGTCCACCAGATTGGCCAGCGTTTCCAGAAACTGCACAAAAAACCGGCCGGTCAAAATCGGTCCGACCAGCGGCAATCCCAGACGCATCCGATCCCAAGCCGGACGATACGCCGGGTTCGTGGTCACCTTTTGAAAAACCAACATAATGGAAGCCACCACCAGCATGATGATCCACCAATAATCTTTCACAAAATCACCCATGCTCATCATCACCTGGGCCGGCAGCGGCAGGGGTTTGTTGGAGCTTTTCAAAAGACTGGCCAGCTGCGGAACCAGAAAAGTCACAAATAGTCCTGAAACCAGCATCCCGGCGACAAAGAGAAAAGCCGGGTAAATAAGCGCCGTGATCACGCTGCTCTGCAGCTCCGCGATGCTTTTGAGGTACTGCGACTGGCGCTTGAGAATGACCCCGAGCGCACCAGAAATCTCACCGGCCGCAGCCATCGAACAATAAAGCTCGCCGAAATTCGGGGAGGCCGACCGCAAAGAACCGGAAAAACTGCCTCCATCGCGAACTTTTTGCCGCAACAGGGCCGAGACCTGCTTGAGCGGCCCCAACTCATCACGGCTTTCCATGATTCGGAGGGCCGGTTCAAGTTGCAGTCCGGCGCTCAGCAAGTCGCTCATTTCCTCGGTGAAAAGGATGACCTGTTTGCGAGTGAGGCGCACCGGGCCTTTCGACAACGGCACAGCCACTTCCGATTTTGCTTCAGCAGGTTTTTTCGCCGTCTCGGAGGCTTTCTTTTTTTCGTCGAGCCGTGTTTCTGGCGACTTTTTATCCACCGGACCGGCCGGAGACGCACTGCCGACCGCGTCTTTGACCGCGATGGAAACCGGCTGCAATCCACTGCGATCCAGACGGCGCATGGCTTCGCCCCGGTCATTGGCGGTCAGCTCCCCCCTAGCAAGGGAGCCATCAGGCTTGAGAGCACTATAAGCAAAGGTGGGCATGAGATCGAAAACGTAAGACCACCTTGACGCGAAATAGTTGAAAATCATCCGCCATTCTCAAGATCAATCAACCAGCGCCATCGTGCGTCAACGGCCAGCGAGACAATTGTTCCGGAAAAAGGCACTGCGTGCAATCACTGTGATCCTGAAGACAAAAATCCTGATAAATCTGCAGAAGCGCTTGTTGGTGAAAAAGTTTATTCTGCAAGGCCGCGCGATCCGGACGGCGTCCCAGCAAACGCACCGCGGCCCGCCGAGATTTTTCGTTTTCCAGAACAGCCGGCAGAGCCGCATACGCGGGCCACCAGTCGGCCATAAGATCCGCACGCAACGAGAGATATGGAAAAACTAAATTAGCGAGAATTTCTTGGGTTCGAGTGGCGCCAATGAGCTTCAGAACCTGCGCCGAACGAACACTGGCCAGTGTGAAATGATGGTCCCAATGGGAATGCTGCATCGATTCCAAAGCGGAAACGAGCGCCGACACCGGCCCGCCGTCGCCACTCAGCGGCAGATCAAAAGCCGCACGGATCTTTTTCCAGTGTCGGACGATCTCGGCCAAAGCACCGAGGCGGCGCTGAGGGTGGTTTTGCGGTCTGGCACCGGCTATGACCCAGCGCGGGGGCTCCACCGCACAAAAATCCCCACGATACTTCCACCACATTTCCCATAATCCGCGCAAATACTCGCGCGAGGCCAATGGCGCTTTTTCATACGTCCTCGTCTCAAGAAAACCGGCCGCCCCAAAAAGGAGAGCCTCCGGTCCGGCCGCATGAGAAGAAAGCACGTTCAGAGGCAGGCGCTGGACCAACATGATCATGGCTTGCTGGTTATGACGATACCCCATGGCCGCCGCCAGCTCCTGAAAAAGCGCCTGGTCCCACCCATGTAGCCGAGCCAGCCGCGATAGTCGCAGTGCTTTGGTTTCCAGACGCTGGCGGGCCGCCGCCTCGAAAAGGGAGCCAACACTAGCGGCCGGAAGATCGCGCAACGGAAACGAACAGCGACCGCATTTAGCCTCCGCTGGCGGCCCCGGGGCCCCCGCAAAAGAAAATGCAGCCAAATCAATCTGAACCTGGGCTACCTCCCGATGACGCGGCGTCCTCGTAAAAAAAACTGAGCCCGCAGGCTGGACAAAAAAGACATGTAGAATGACGTCTTCATATCCCAGGTTCTCCGCATGCCCATGGCGCTCCCAGTCCCGCACATCCCAATCAAGCTCGAGAAACCCACTCAACAGACGACCGCCAATCCGCACGGCCACCTGCGAAAAATCGGGCCCAGCCGCATGATTCCAAATGCCAATCTGCACGATTTCGACCCGCTGGCCGGTCGTGGTGACAAAATCACGGCCAAATTCGCCAGCAAACCACCGGCTTTGCAAATCCGCCTCCGATGGGCGGGATTCGTGGATGGGGAGGGAAGAGGTACCCTCGCTGACCCGGCTGCCGGCCATGGCCGCGAGCTGGAGTTCACGATAGGAGGCGGTGGTCACTGTTGAGGAGGGGCCGCGCCGGGAGGTGCGGGCTTGATGGTATTGAGCCAGACGCGGGCAGCCTCAGCCTCCGGCGCCTGGGGAAATTCGCTAATGATGCGGCGGAGATCGGCCATGGCCCCGTCTATTTGATTATTACGTCGCTGCATATCCGGCACTTGTAGATAACAACGGATTTTGTCGGAGGGACGTGAATACAGCTTAGCCGCATTTTCGAAGGCCACCGCCGCCCGCTTCAGATCCGTGGCCGCATACATCTGCGTGAGCACACCCAGCCCCTCCCACAACACACCACTTCCTTTTTTCCTCGCGGCAGCTTCCACCGCGCGCATGAATGGCTCCTTATCCTCAGCCGCCCCGTATTCAGCCGTCAGTCGATAATACGCCTGAAAATCTTCGCTCTCCTTGACCGGACGCGTGGCATCCATGGCTGCGAACGGACGATAGAGTGGATCGCCAAGGACCACGTTCATCCAAGAAAGGGCCGGCGTCGCCATCCACGCAGCCTCGGCTAGAGTATACCCCTTGAGAAGGCGTTCACTGAAGATGTGAAGCTGCGTGGTCAGCGTCAAATACGGCTCCCATGTATTGCCCAACACCGCGGCGGCTCCTTTAGCCAGCAGCGGCCCGCACCAGTCACCGTTTTCCCCTCGCAACGTGGTGGCACTGAAGCTGTGGAGGTGGGTGGCGACAGCTCCACGACGGAAGCGGAACGATGGATTAACGAATGGACCATCCGGAGAGCGGGTATACCAGCCCAGATAAACCGCGGCATCCATCATCGGATAGTTGGTCGGTAATGTTTGCGGGTGAGCGTCGATGATGACCGGCCAGCCGGCGGTATTGAAGGCACGCCCCGCGGTCAGCAGCCACGTGTCGCCTTCTTCATACCCTTTCCCTTTGATGGCAAGATCCAGATATACACGCCCCCACAAACCCGTTTTTTCCGTGGCCACGGCGTCCGTAATCATTCGTTCACAAATCGGGTAGGTCGGGCCGTCCACTCGACCCACCAACATCACCGCCGGCGGGCTATCGTCCGCAAAGGCCACATCCTTGCGAAAATACGGATTGTTCAGCCCCGCTGTAATTTTAGCCCCCGGCACACCCAACACCGTCAACTCAGAATCAACACTGGCATTGTTTTGCTGGCCCGCCCCAGCCGCGACAGGCTGGCCAGTGGCGGGATCACGCGGTCCTTCGACCGTGGCGTCTTCCGTGATGCGCAACGGCACGCCCGACATGACAGCGAAAATCCGGCGGGTGTTGACGGTGGCCTGCGCTCCATCCGCCCCCGTCCCCATCGTCCACCATCCTTTGTCACTGAAAACTTGTCTCAGCGGGCCAGCCAAAGTTTTTTCATATTCAGCGCGGCTGATGGTTTCCGCGGTCGACAGCTCGAGCCCGACGAGATTTCCGGCAGGAATGCGGCGGGCCTTGGCATAAAATTCAGCCAGTCGCCGCGATGCCGACACCTCTTTGTTGTAAAGAACGACCGTCGCCTCCCGATAATCCGGACTGGGCGCCGCCGCGGCCAGTCCCGAGAGAAACGACAAAAAGAAGGCGGCAAAAAGCAGCCAATTTCGGGAGTCAGGGCGCAAAAAAATCACAATTCAATGAGGGGAAGAGAGAGGATCAATCCATCATACGCCAAACGCACGTCCACGGGCAGATTTTCCTCTGCTTCCGCATGACTGACTTGACACTGAAAATGCGTAAACCACGTGCGGCCCGCCTTCACTTCGCGCGCCAAAGCCTCGGCTTCCTCAAAGTTCATGTGAGTCGGATGACTCGTAAAGCGCAGAGCATCAATTATCAAGACTTCTACTCCGGCCAGCGCAGCCACGGTCGAGGCGGGCGCTGACTTGAGATCAGGCAGATACGCCACCATTTTCCGCCCAGCGCGACTAAAGAGAAATCCATGGGTTTCGACCTTCCCGTGATGAACCAGCAGCGGGGTAATGGTGGTCGCACCCAGCTGAAACGGCCCGTCAAACGGACACGGCCGAGGTTTGAAATACCCTGGATAACGATTCTCCCCATTAAAGGCGAATTCAAACATCCGGCGCACCGCAGCCAGACAAGAACCACTGCCATGTACGGGCAGGCTTTCCTCCGCACCCACAGTAAACCGACGGAGATCGTCAAACCCAGCTACATGATCCGTATGCGCATGCGTCAGCAACACCGCATCAAGATGCCGAAACCCAGCCCGTAAACATTGAAACCGAAAATCGGGACCTGCATCCACAACCCACTGAGCCTCAGGTGTCGTGACGAGAATAGAAGACCGGCAGCGACGGTCCCGGGGGTCGTCCGAGTGACAAACCGCACAATCACAACCAATCATGGGCACCCCCACCGAGGTACCCGTGCCAAGAAAAGTAATCGTGAGGGCGCCGGGAGAGACCGTGTTCACCATAGCTTCTCTCTGTACCCGTGATGCCGGCCGCTGACGAGTCGGAGTTGTCACCCATCAGGAAAATCTTCGATCTCTCTTCATCCCGTTTCATCATTCCGCTTCCGCTCATTTGCATCCGTCGCTCCCACCGCAATACTCGACCCATGCTCGCCTCGTTACGCATCAAAAATCTGGCCCTGGTCGAAGATCTGACGTGGGAGGTCGGTCCGGGTCTGGTGTGCATTACCGGTGAGACGGGGGCTGGCAAGTCCATGATCGTGGGTGCCCTCAAGCTGGTTTTAGGCGAGCGGGCCGATCGCTCAATGATTCGGACCGGGCAGGACGGCTGTACTGTAGAAGCCATTTTTCATCTGGCGCAGCCCCAGGAACTGAACGCCCAACTGTCGGAGGCGGGACTCGAGCCCTGTGAAGGCGACGAACTGCTCGTCAAACGCGTCATGACCTCCAGCGGCCAAAACCGCCAGTTCATCAATAACAGTCCATCCACTCTGGCCAGCTTGAAGGAAATTGGACATCATTTGGTCGACCTGCACGGCCCTCATGACCATCAATCATTATTGTCCCGCGAACGCCAGCGAGCCATGCTCGACGCCTATGCCGGGGCCACCGCCGCTCTCGCCGCCCATCAAGCAGCCCACGCCGCGTGGCGCGCCAGCCGCCGCGAACTCGACGAACTCGCTCACGCCGAACGGGCCACCGACTCAGAGGTCGAACTGCTGCACCATCAAGTGACCGAAATTGAAGCGGCCAACCTGCGAATAGAGGAAGAAGATGAGTTAGTGCAACGCTACAAAACTGCTGCCAATGGATCCCGATTGCTGGAATTGGTGGGGTCATCACTGCAGAAACTGGCCGATGACGATGACTCCGTCCTCACTCACCTCCGACAACTCCAACGCGGATTGCGTGAACTGGACCGCCTCGACCCCACCGTCGGCGCCCGCCTAGAAGGAGCAGAAACCGCGCTAGTCGAACTAGAAGAGCTGGAAAATACGCTGCGCGATTACAGCGACCGCATTGAACTCGACCCCGCCGCACTCTCAGCGCTAGAGGAACGAATCAACGTGCTCGAGTCCCTGAAACGGAAATACGGTGGCAGTGTGGAGGCGGTCCTCGCCCATCTTCAAAAATCAACGCTGCGACTGTCCCGTATTGAAAACCGCGGCGAAGCGTTGGCAACCCTCGAAGCCCAGGAAAAATCTTGCCGACAAGCAATGTCCGTCACGGCCACCAGCCTGCGAAAACTCCGCGACAAAGCAGGACCAAAACTCGCCAAAGAAATCTCCGGGCATCTGCTCGATCTGGGTTTCAAACGCGCCCTCTTTGAGATCAAACTCGACCCACTTCCAGAACCCGGCGCTCATGGCGGAGAGGAAGTCGATTTCCATTTTGCACCGAATCCCGGAGAACCATCCCGCCCGCTGCGGCTCGTCGCCTCGAGCGGTGAAATGTCACGCGTCATGCTGGCCATTAAAAGCGCCCTCGCTCGCCAAGACGCCATTCCCCTGCTCGTGTTCGACGAGATCGACGCCAATGTCGGCGGGGAAATCGCCACCAGTGTGGGGCGTAAAATGGCCGATCTCGGCGGTTCCCATCAGGTAGTGGCCATTACCCACATGCCACAAGTCGCCGCTCTCGCCGCCGCCCATTATGAAGTCACTAAAGAATTCGAGGGAGGACGGACCACCTCTTCACTCCGGCTCATCACCGGCGAAGAGAGAGTAATCGAAATCGCACGGATGCTCGGAGGCAAAGAAAAGTCCGCGCTGGAACATGCGCGGACTTTGCTCAGTGGACACTAAAAGAGTGGCCACCGCTTATTTCTTAAAGAACCCACCGGCAGGGACAATGATCAAATCCCCTGGCTCCAGAAGAACATTTCGTTCCGGATTACCCGACACATTGCTCAAATCCATTTCCTGAGCTTTTTGGCCGCGGACCAGACGGACCTTCTTCATGTTGGCAAAGTCGTCCGGACCACCCTTCTCCGCGATCGCTTCAACAATCCTCATGCCCGGCCGGAAGACAGTAGATCCACCCAATCGAACGTTGCCGCTGACGGAAACCATCTGCACCGACGTCGCGGAATCAAGACGGGACACATTGATGGCCGGATTTGTGTAAATCTTGGAGGACTTGTAAGCCGCTTCCACCGCACGAGCCAAAGCCGTCGGAGTCAGGCCCACCGCCCTAATCTCGCCCTTCAAATGCTGGAGACGAATCGTCCCCTCATTCGAAACAATATACGTTTGCAAGGCCATCGACTGCTGGTCATTGGCCGGAACACCCGTGATGGTAATTTTGACCTGATCGGCAGACCGCAATGGAGTCTCCCCATTCTGGGCCTGCGATGTGCCTGCACCAGACAGGAACGCCACGACCATGGCCAAAGCGAAGAATGCGTGAATAGATTTAATCATCTTCAATAGAGGGTGACGATGTGCTGGGAAATTTTCTTAGTACTGATCATCATCCAATCCCTTGTCCTTGGAGCTGGACTTAGAACTGGACTTCTTCGACGCACTAGCCGCCGCCACTGCGGGCGATGGCCGACTCGACCCCGACTCGCTGCCCTTGGAAACCGGACGGCTTTTGCCTTTGGCTTCGGTGTTGGTTGGCGAGTAATACGTGTAATAGCTAGTATAGTACTGGTACTGGCTGTCGCTCCGCACATCGACGTTGTTCAGGACCACCCCCAGCAAGTTGCCACCGACGTTCTCAATCGCTTGCTTCACTCGCAAGAGCATCGAGCGCGGCAACTTGCGGTGCTGGATAACAATCATCGTCAAATCCACTTCGGACGCGAGCACGGAAGCATCCGAAACACCCAAAATCGGCGGCGAATCGATCAACACCAAGTCAAAACGATTCTTCACATCCGCAATCAATTCAGACATCCGGCGGGAGTTCAAAATACCCGCCGCATCCGCCGGCAAAATGCCCGAGGGCATAAAATAAAGATTGTCGATCGGCGTCTGCAAAATGACGTCCTCCAACTGCAAGTCCGTCGTCAGGTAGTTTGTCAAACCCACCGAGTTGTTGATGTCAAAGAAAGTGTGCAGTTTCGGACGACGCAAGTCCGCGTCGATCATCAACGTGTTGTAGCCACCCTGAGCGCAAATATACGCCAGATTCACCAGCGTCGTCGATTTGCCCTCGCCCGCTCCGCCCGACACAATGGTAATCGCGTTCGCATCCGCACTCTTGCGGTTGAACTCGATATTGGTTCGCAAAATCCGGTACGCTTCCGCATCCGGACTGATGCCGCTTTGTTTGTGCAAGATGCCCACATCCTTCGGAATGACCGCCAGCACTGGCACGCCGAGATACCGCTCCACATCATCTAGCGTCTTGACACTGGTATCGAGATACTCAAGGAAGAAAGCAAATCCCAGACCAAGGATCAAGCCCAAGACCGCTCCCAAGCCTAGTTGCAGCTTGGCATTCGGTTTGGAATAAGTCACCGCCTCCGTGGCATACTCGTGAATGGTCGCCGGCTTCCGCGGCATCAAATTTACCACCCGGGCCCGCTCCTGTTCGTCGATCATCTTGTTCAAGATTTCCTGAGCGGTACCATACTGGTCTTTAGCTTGCTGATACTGAGCGTATTTGCCGCGATCCAGAATGCTGGCGTCTTTTTGCTCCTTGGTAATGTTCTCGATGTTTTGGAGAACCTTTTCCGTCATGCTGATTTTGTCTTCGAGATTATCGCGAAGTTGCTTCACACCCTCTTCCAATTGCTCCTTCTGCACAGCCATGCCGGCTTTCAAGGAAACGATGTCCGGATGGTTTTCACCGAGACCACTCGTTTCCATCATGGAGGCGGTACGCTGATCCTGAAGGTATTGAGTGTAGACGGAAGTTGTCTTGGGGTCGAGCAGATTCAGATTGGCGGCCGCACTGATCAACGATTCACCTTGTTTATCTTTGATCGACTCGAGCTGCGCTTTGAAGTCGTTAACCTGGGTCTTTTTGTCCAGAGCCATGCGCTGGGCTTCCATGAAGAGTGAGTCCGCGCCGCCGGTCGACTCCCCGCCACGCGTGAATCCAAATGGGGTGGAGGCTTGCAAGTCGACGATGCCCAGTTCCTGGACGATTTCGAGCATCTTGTTGCGGGCCCGCTCGACTTCTTGCTCCTGACCTTTGCGGGTGTGGGTCAGCGTTTGGAACGCCAGCTGCACCCGCTCATGCTCAATCAACTTACGACGAGCCGTGTACGCTTCCGCCACTTCGTTGGCCAGTTCTTTGGCCTCCATTTTATCAATGCTCAATACCTCGATTTTGATCAGATCAGTGCCGCGTTCTTCCGACGCATCCACCATCCGCTCGAGCTTGGTAAAGGCCTCATCCAAGTT
>JALRGB010000804.1 GCA_023253575.1 Verrucomicrobiales bacterium | reverse complement strand
CGCACATTACCAAAAAAGTCGATGGCCTGACGGCGGGTGACTCGGGCGGTATTCACGCTGACCACCGCGGGAGCGACCGTGGCAATCAACGTCGTTACTTCGTTGTTGAGCCGCGCCAATCCTGGAACTTCGCCCTCACTGAGCGGTGAAGCCGAGGGCAACGTCAACTTCTCAGGTGTGCCTAGACGACGTCCGCCCACCAAATCATCCAGCCCGTATCCTTGGTGGTTGCGGGAAAGAAACAAAAAGAGACTGGCCGCCATGGCGAAAAGCGCCAGAGCCGTGAGAATGCGGGCAAACATGGAAGCGTATGAGGAAAGTCGGGGGTCGTTAGGCATGGCGTCGCAGATCACTCAGTTTGTCTCGGTTCATGACCATGCGCCAGCAGATCATGGTCCCACGGCGTTCTATGAACGCGATTCCTCCAGAAATCGCCTTAGAAACCACACCCGAGTACGAGTTCAAAACCTTTCCTCAAGCCAACGACGGAGACGTGACGCGGGGACAAAAAAATCCCGGAGCCTGCAGGCTCCGGGATTTCGGGTTTAAAGGAGGAGGGCGCGAGAGGCGGACTGGCTGTCGCGCCCTAAGGCTTGGCGGTTATTTTGTGACGTCGCGCACGCGGTAGAAGGCACCTGGCAGGGTGGAGAACTGCGTATCGATGTACGTCGTCTGTGTCCCTTGGGAGGCCACGGCGCCGTTGATTTGGACCCATCCTCCGGGCTGACCGGCGGCGGTTAGGGTGGTTGAGTAGTCAACCGCGTAGGTCCGTCCTGGCTGGGTGGCGATGGTGAGGGTGACAGAGGCACCATTCGCAGCGCGCACGATGTTCTGCATGACTGGGGCTGGCACCGACGGAGCGGCTTGGCGGTTAGTCAGGCCGTAGAGGTGGAAGCTACCGTTGGCGGAGGAAACGGCGGGCACGGTGGCATCCATGATCAGGTCTGGGCCTTGGGCGACGTACGTGTACGAGATGTAGTACGCGGTGTCGTCATTGCCGTTGCCGGTCACGGTGCCTGGACGGTCTTCCAGAATCAGATAATCCGTCACGGCGGTTCCGTTGGTCATTTTCAGGGCGGATGGCCGCACGGTGCCATTGTCCCATTTACGGACGAAGACGCGCATTTCGTAGCTTTGACCGGCGTTGAGGCCGGAGAGTACGAACCGCTGCGAACTTCCTGGGGTCGGGCCGCCACCGGAATACGTGAAGTTTCCGAAGAGGCTCAGGTTGCCGTCGCCGGTGACGTTACCAGCGGTTGGATTCCATGTGCCGTTGTTATTGACCACGACGTTTTTCCCGCCGGCACCCGGATCCCACTCGAAGTTAAGCGGGGTTTCGTCGGCGGTGAGGGCGTCGAGATCGACACCATTGACGGTGGCGAAGCCGCCGCCGTTGATTTTGTGCGTGAAGACCTCGGAGACGCTGATGCCGGTGCTGGCTTCATCGGTGACAATGCCGAGGGCGATACCTTGAGGCAAGGTTGTCGGCAGGGCATTGGCGTCGCTGGGGTTGCTTCCGAGCTGCACTTCGTAGGCATCCGGATACTGGTCATTGTCGGTGTCGGGCCGGTTCGGGTTGGAACCGGTATTGCCGGCATTCACGAGGACGCCGGTATTGCTTTCGACACTGTCGCTGAGGCCATCGCCATCGCTGTCGGCGATGGTTGGATTGGTGGCGAGGCGAGGTGCGGTGGGGTTCACTTCGGCACCGTCCTGCAAGCCATCACCATCAGTATCGGCGGCTTTTGGATTCAGGTTCGGGTAAGTGATCTGACTCAGGTTATATTCCTGGAGGTCACTCAGGCTGTCGCCATCGAAGTTGCCGGTGCCGGCACCGGGTCCAGGGCCAGCGAGACGGCCATTGAGGTCGGTCAGATTGCCGGCTTTATCTTGTTCCCACACGTCAGCCAGACCATCGGCATCGCTATCCCCGGGCTGCGGGACGATGCGATTGGTCAAAGCATACATGTGGAAGCTGCCATTGGCGGCCGGCGTGTTGGGAACCTCGACTTGCAAGACGAGATCGGAGGTGGTGGGGACGTACCGGTAATTGATAAAATAAGCGGTATTGTCATTGCTGTTGCCGAGCACCGTACCTGGCCGGTCTTCGAGGATGAAGTAGTCGGCGGTCGTGGCACCATTGGTAATTTTCAAGGCAGCTGGACGCACGGTGTCGTTGGCCCATTTGCGAATGAAGAGGCGCATTTCATTCGGCTGACCGGGTTGCAAGCCGGAGAGAGTGAATGTTTGCGTGTTGCCCGCGGCGGCGCCACTTCCCGAGTAAGTGAAGCTGCCGAAGAGCGAGAGATTGCCATCACCTGTGACCGCGCCCCCAGATGGGATCCAGTTGCCATTATTGATTGGCGCGATGATGTTTTTGCTGCCCGTCGCTTCCCAGTTGAAATTGAGGGGAGTTTCCGCATCGGTCAAGCCGTCGAGATCGACGCCATTGATCGAGATAGCCCCACCGCCATTGATTTTGTGGGTGAATGTTTCGGTTGGGTTGATGCCGGTGCTGGCTTCATCCGTCACGACGCCGAGGGCCATGCCTTCGGGCAGGGCGGTGGGCAGAGAGGTCAATTGATTTGGATTGCTCCCTTTTTGAATCTCGTAGACGTCTGGGTAATAATCGCCGTCGGTATCCGACGTGATTGGGCTGGTGCCTGGGTTACCCGCGTTGACGAAAGTGCCGCTGTTGTTCTCGACGCTGTCGCTCAGGCCGTCGCC